>NZ_JBQQCA010000016.1:0-119909 GCF_052246635.1 Streptomyces sp. 6N223
CAGCTTCGCCCGCAACTGGATGGCCGAGTACAACGCCGGCCTGCCCCGCTACAACGAGTACAAGAAGGCCGACGGCGACCACCTCCTGGAGACCACCGGCAAGGAGCTGCGCAAGCTCATGAGCTGGGTCGACGAGCAGGACTGAGCAGGGCTGAGCTAGGACCGAGCCACGTTTCCCGGCCCGGCCGGCGCCGGCGCACCCCCGCCGGGCCGACCGGGCTGGTACGCGGCGGCGCCGCCGCTAGACTGCACGCACAAGCGCGTCACAGGCTCACAGCGTCGTGCGTCTCCACGCGGCTGCCCGGGGGCGTTACGCCACGGCAGCGCCCCCTCCTCCACCGCCGTCGGCCGCCGGGACCGGCCTTTCGCAAAGGACGAGTGAGACCGAAGTGAGCAAGCCGAGCAAGCCTGTCGTACTCATCGCCGAGGAGCTCTCTCCAGCCACCGTTGACGCCCTGGGGCCGGACTTCGAGATCCGGCACTGCGACGGCGCCAACCGCGACGAGCTGCTGAGCGCCATCGCCGACGTCGACGCCATCCTGATCCGCAGCGCCACCAAGGTGAACGAGCAGGCCATCGCCGCGGCCCGCCGCCTGAAGGTCGTCGCCCGCGCGGGCGTCGGCCTGGACAACGTGGACGTCGCCGCCGCCACCAAGGCCGGCGTCATGGTGGTGAACGCCCCGACCTCCAACATCGTGACCGCCGCCGAGCTCGCCTGCGGCCTGATCATCTCCAGCGCGCGCAACATCCCGCAGGCCAACGCCGCCCTCAAGCGCGGCGAGTGGAAGCGCAGCAAGTACACCGGCGTGGAGCTGTCCGAGAAGACCCTCGGCGTGGTGGGCCTGGGCCGCATCGGCCTGCTGGTCGCCCAGCGCATGCAGGCGTTCGGCATGAAGGTGATCGCCTACGACCCGTACGTCCAGCCCGCCCGCGCCGCCCAGCTCGGCGTGCGGCTGCTGTCGCTGGACGAGCTGCTGGCCGAGGCCGACTTCATCACCGTCCACCTCCCCAGGACCCCCGAGACGCTGGGCCTCATCGGCGACGAGGCGCTGCACAAGGTCAAGCCGGGCGTCCGCATCATCAACGCCGCCCGCGGCGGCATCGTCGACGAGGCGGCGCTGCTCAGCGCGCTCAAGGAGGGCCGCGTCGCCGGCGCCGGCCTGGACGTCTACGCCAGCGAGCCGTGCACCGACTCCCCGCTCTTCGAGTTCGACCAGGTCGTCTCCACCCCGCACCTGGGCGCCTCCACCGGCGAGGCCCAGGAGAAGGCGGGCCTGGCCGTGGCCAGGTCGGTGCGCCTCGCCCTCGCCGGCGAACTCGTCCCGGACGCCGTCAACGTGCAGGGCGGCGTCATCGCCGAGGACGTGCGGCCCGGCCTGCCGCTGGCCGAGAAGCTGGGCCGGATCTTCACGGCGCTGGCCGGGGAGGTCGCCACCCGCCTCGACGTCGAGGTCCGCGGGGAGATCACCCAGCACGACGTGAAGGTGCTGGAGCTCTCCGCGCTCAAGGGCGTCTTCGAGGACGTCGTGGCCGAGACCGTCTCCTACGTCAACGCCCCGCTCTTCGCGCAGGAGCGCGGCGTCGAGGTGCGGCTGACCACCAGCTCGGAGTCGCCCGACCACCGGAACATGATCACCGTGCGCGGCACGCTCGCCAGCGGCGAGGTCGTCTCCGCCTCCGGCACCCTGGCCGGGCCCAAGCACCTGCAGAAGCTCGTCGGCATCGGCGACCACACGGTGGACCTCTCCGTCGCCGAGCACATGGCGTTCCTGCGCTACACCGACCGCCCCGGCGTGGTCGGCACGCTCGGCCGGATCCTCGGCGAGGCCGGCATCAACATCGCCGGGATGCAGGTGGCCCGCGCCGAGGAGGGCGGGGAGGCGCTGATCGCCCTCACCGTGGACGATGCCATCCCGGTGCCCGTCCTCACCGAGATCGCTCAGGAGATCGGCGCCTCCTCCGCCCGGGCCGTCAACCTGGAGGACTGACGGCGGCCCGGTGGACCGGTGCCGCCCGGGAAGGCGGGGGCGGCACCGGACCGGGGCAGACCTGCTGACGCTTGTCGCCCGCTGGGGGACGCGTCAGCCGCCTGCCAACTCGTACGCCTTGTCCGGCGAGAACGAGCCCGCCGCGCCGGCGCAGCCGTCCAGCTCGCCCGGCCGCTTGATCCACAGGAAGGCGTCGACCTGCTCGCTGCCGGTGCTCACGGTCGGGTTGTCGCCGAGCAGCCGGTCGGCCGGGTCGCACCACTCCTCGTTGGGCGCGGGCCCGGCGCCGTTGCGGCTGGTGTCGATGACCGCCCGCAGCTCCGGGTCGGCGAGCTCCGCCAGTACGGCCTCGGTGAAGGCGACCTCGTTCTCGGTGGTGTTGTAGTTGGAGGCGTTGGAGTAGATGCCGTTGCCGCTCTCCAGCACGCCCGCCTGGCGCAGCAGCTCCGCGATCGTGGCCGGGTCGTGCCAGGCGGAGTGGCCCGCGTCGAAGTAGACCTGCGCCTGGGGGTTGGCGGCGTGGATGGTGTCCGCGGCCTGGGCCAGCGCGCCGAAGCGCTCGGCGATGCCCGCCTCGTCGAGGCACGTGGTGAGCGCGATCGAGTCCGGCTCCAGGATCACCGCGACCGGGCCGCTGCCCAGCCCGGCGGCGAAGCCCTCGGCCCAGCTCAGGTAGCTGGCGAAGTCGGGAGCCCCGCCCGCCGACGCCCCGCCGCAGTCGCGGTTGGGGATCATGTACGAGACGAGCACCGGGACCTGCCCGGCCGCCTCGGCGGCGGAGGTGATCTCGGAGACCTCAGCCGTGACGGTCTCCGGCTCGTAGTTGGACAGCCAGGTGGCCGTGGGCGTGTTGGCTATCCGCTCCTCAATCAGCGCCGTACGCGGGTCGTCGGGGTTGGCGGCGACCCATTCGTGGACGGCTCCGGGGTGGTTGTAGAAGACGGTGTCGTCCGGCAGCTCGGCCGTCCCGGTGTCGCGCGGGGCGCTGCCCCGGCTCTCCTCCAGCGGGGCGCCCTGGGCGGAGGCGAGGGCGGACCAGGCGAGCATGCCGCCCAGGGCCGCGCCCGTGGCGAGCAGCCAGGGCGCCCGCGACCGGCGACGTGTGGGGGATTGCGCGGCTCTTGGGGTGCGCACAGGGATCGTTCCTCTCGAGTGGGGCGATGCGTTCGAGTGGGGGTTGGGAGCGCTCCCACTCGGAACATAGCGGTTCGCGCTGGGTGAGTAAACCGTCTGTACCGTCGCGGGGCCGTCGCGAGGTGCCCGCCGCCATGCGTGTGGCACTTCGGGCCGACGCGCGTCGGAACGCCGCGCCGACGGTCCGCGGACCCGGCCGCCGTCCCAGGATGAGGGCACAGCGCACAGCGACAAAGGCGCCGATATCCGGAGAGCCAGAACAACAGCGGAGGAACAGTGAGCCCATCCACGCGGCGGCGGGCCCTCGCCGCCCTCGCCCTGCTCGCGGCGTCGACCGCCCCGGCCTGCGCCGGCCAGGAACAGGACGGCAGGGACACCACCGGCGCCCGCGAGGTGGCGCGGGAGGCCGCGGTCCCCTCGCCCACGCCGGCGGAGAAGGTGGACCCCGACGACTTCGTCCGCCGGATCACCAACCTCTACATGCCGCTCGAACCGGGCACCACCCTCACCTACGAGGGAACCGGCGGCGACGGCCGGGAGCGGGCCGTGGTCGAGGTCACCCGTCAGACCCGCACCATCCTGGGCGTCACCGCGACCGTCGTCCGCGACCGCGTCTACCGCGAGGGCGAGCTGATCGAGGACACCCGCGACTGGTTCGCCCAGGACCGCCAGGGCAACGTCTGGTACTTCGGCGAGGACTCCCGCGACATCAGGTACGGCGAGGTCGTCAGCCGCGAGGGCTCCTGGGAGGCGGGCAGGGACGGCGCCAGCCCCGGCATCGTCATGCCGGGCGACCCCCAGCCCGGCGACACCTACAGCCAGGAGAACGCCCCCGGCGTGGCCGAGGACAGGGGCGAGGTGCTGAGCCTGGTCGCGACCGCCGACGTCCCCCAGGGCTCCTACGAGAACGTCCTGAAGACCCGGGACACCACCCCCCTGGAGCCGAAGGTCGTGGAGCACAAGTTCTACGCCAGGGGCGTGGGCCTCGTCGCCGAGGAGGAGGCCGGCGCCGGCGGCGAACGCCTCGAACTGGTCCGCCTCGAACGCCCCTGAGAGGCTGTCCCCGGCCGCCGATCCGGGCGATCCTTGATGGGCCGGCGGATTCGCCGGCGCCGGCGACCGACCGCCTCACCGGAGGTGCCCGTGACCATGCCCGTCCTGGGACCGGTGCTGCTCGCCGCCGCCCGCAGCGACAGCGTCCGGCGCCTCGTCTCCGCCGCCCCCGTGACCCGGCAGGTGGTGGACCGCTTCGTGGCGGGGGAGCGGCTCGGCCAGGCGCTGGCCACCACCCGCGCGCTGGCCGCCCGCGGCTTCGACGTCACCCTCGACCACCTCGGCGAGGACGTCACCGACCGCGCCCAGGCGATGCGCAGCCGCGACGCCTACCTGTCGCTCGCCGAGGCCCTGACCGGTGAGAGGCTGGGAGTGAGGGCCGAGATGTCGGTGAAGCTGTCCGCCTTCGGGCAGGCGCTCCCCGGCGGCCACGACATCGCGTACCGGAATGTCCTCCCCGTGGTGGAGGCCGCCGCGGCGGCGGGCACGACGGTCACCCTGGACATGGAGGACCACACCACGGTCGACTCGACGCTCGCGATCCTCGGCGCGCTGCGGGAGCGCTTCCCGCAGACGGGGGCCGTCGTGCAGTCGTACCTCTACCGGACCGAGGCCGACTGCCAGGTGCTGACCGCTGCCGGCGCCCGGGTGCGCCTGGTCAAGGGCGCCTACCGCGAGCCGGCCGCCGTCGCCTACTCCGGCCGCCGCGAGGTGGACCGGGCGTACGTCCGCTGCCTGAAGGTCCTGCTGGCGGGCCCCGGCTACGCCATGGTCGCCACCCACGACCCGCGCCTGCTGGCCGTGGCCCAGGCGCTGGCGGCCCGCTCCGGCCGGGACCGGGACGCGTACGAGTTCCAGATGCTCTTCGGCGTCCGCGAGGCCGAGCAGCGGCGACTGGCGGAGCAGGGCCACCGCGTGCGGGTATACGTCCCCTACGGCACGGACTGGTACGCCTACTTCATGCGACGCCTCGCCGAGCGCCCCGCCAACCTGGCCTTCTTCGCACGATCGCTCCTCACCCGGAGCTGACACACGAGCACGCATCGAGCACGGATTGGGAGACCCCCGATGGACGCTGTGACCCAGGTTCCCGCGCCGGTCAACGAGCCGGTGCACACCTACGCCCCCGGCACCCCGGAGCGCGCCCGCCTGGAGCGGAAGCTGAAGGAGCTGGCCGAGAACCCCGTCGAGCTGCCCATGACCATCGGCGGCGTGCGGCGGATGGCGGGCGGCGAGCGCTTCGACGTCGTGCAGCCCCACAAGCACAAGGCGCGCCTGGGCACCAGCGCGCACGCGACCCGCGACGACGCCCACGACGCCATCGCCGCCGCGCTCGCCGCCGCCCCCGCCTGGCGCGCCCTCGCCTTCGACGACCGCGCCGCCGTCTTCCTCAAGGCCGCCGAGCTGCTGTCGGGCCCCTGGCGCGAGACGATCGCCGCCTCCACCATGCTCGGCCAGTCCAAGACCATCC
This sequence comes from Streptomyces sp. 6N223, assembly GCF_052246635.1. Lineage (NCBI taxonomy): Bacteria > Bacillati > Actinomycetota > Actinomycetes > Kitasatosporales > Streptomycetaceae > Streptomyces > Streptomyces sp. 6N223. Next base: position 5,647 of record NZ_JBQQCA010000016.1, read on the forward strand.
AGCAGGCCGAGATCGACGCGCCGTGCGAGCTGATCGACTTCTGGCGTTTCAACGTCCACTTCGCCCGCGAGATCCTGGCCGAGCAGCCGCCGGTCCAGCCCAAGGGCGTGTGGAACCGCATGGACTTCCGCCCGCTGGAGGGCTTCGTCTACGCCATCACCCCCTTCAACTTCACGGCGATCGCCGGGAACCTGCCGACCGCCCCCGCCCTCATGGGCAACGTGGTGGTGTGGAAGCCCTCGCCCACCCAGACCCACGCCGCCGTGCTGCTGATGCGGCTGCTGGAGGAGGCGGGCCTGCCGCCCGGCGTCATCAACCTCGTCACCGGCGACGGCCGCGAGCTGTCCGAGGTGGCGCTGCGCCACCCCGACCTGGCCGGGATCCACTTCACCGGATCGACCAGGACCTTCCAGTACCTGTGGCGCGAGGTCGGCGCCAACATCGAGCGGTACCGGAACTACCCGCGCATCGTCGGCGAGACCGGCGGCAAGGACTTCATCGTCGCCCACGCCAGCGCCGACCCGGGCGTGGTGAAGACGGCCATCACCCGCGGCGCCTTCGAGTACCAGGGGCAGAAGTGCTCCGCTGCCTCCCGGGCCTACCTGCCGCGCTCGCTGTGGGAGGGCGGCCTGCGCGAGGAGGTCGCCGCCGAGGCCGAGGCGCTGCCCATGGGCGACCCGTGCGACCTCGCCAACTTCCTGGCCGCCGTGATCGACGAGCGCGCCTTCGCCAAGAGCAAGGCCGCCATCGACCGCGCCAAGGCCGACCCCACCTGCGAGATCGTCGCGGGCGGCGGCTACGACGACTCGGTCGGCTACTTCGTCCAACCCACCGTCATCGCCTGCACGGATCCGGACAACGAGGTGTTCAGCACCGAGTACTTCGGCCCGATCATCGCCGTGCACGTCTACGACGACGGCGCGGACGGCGCGTTCGAGGCGATGCTGGACCAGATGGAGTCCGTGGCGCCCTACGCCCTGACCGGCGCCGTCCTCACCCGCGACCGGGCGGTGGCCGCGGCGGCCGGCGAGCGGCTGCGCTACGCGGCGGGCAACTTCTACATCAACGACAAGCCCACCGGCTCCGTCGTCGGCCAGCAGCCCTTCGGCGGCGCCCGCGCCTCCGGCACCAACGACAAGGCGGGCTCGAAGTTCAACCTGCTGCGCTGGGTCTCGCCGCGCTCCATCAAGGAGACCCAGGTGCCTCCGACCGACTACCGCTACCCGCACATGGGGTGATGCCCGCACCTGGCGTGATCGCGACGTCACCCGTCTCACATAGTAGGACGGTCGAGTATCTGGGGAGACAGCACCATCATCTGTCGCTAGCTTTGTGGAGGCCGCACGGATCGACCCGCCCCCCGGAGCTGAGCTGCTTATGTCTCCCGTTGCCCACGACACCGCCCCGCCCGACACCGCCCACGCCCCGAGCCCCACCGCCGGGCGGACGCCCGCGTACGCCACGGTCACGGACGACGACAGCCGCCGCCACGCCGCCCTCGCGGTACAACGCGCCCTGGACCGGCGGGACAACGGCGGGGCGTTCGGCCACTGACCGCCGCCGCCCCGGGGCGCCCGGCCCGTCCGCATCGTGGACGAGCGGCGCCCGGGGCGTGGGACGGCGCGTATGGTCCTGCCATGGCTCGGACTATCGATCTCGCGGTGATTCCCGGTGACGGCATCGGCCCTGAGGTGGTCGCGCAGGGGCTGAAGGTCCTCGGCGCCGCCCTCCCCGGCGACGTCAAACTGGAGACCACCGAGTACGAGCTGGGCGCCCGGCGCTGGCATGCGACGGGGGAGACCCTCCCCGACGCCGAGCTGGAGCGCCTGCGAGGCCACGACGCCATCCTGCTGGGCGCGGTCGGCGACCCCTCCGTGCCCTCCGGCGTGCTGGAGCGCGGCCTGCTGCTGAAGCTGCGCTTCGCCTTCGACCACTACGTCAACCTCCGGCCGAGCAGGCTCTTCCCCAACACCCCGACCCCGCTGGCCGGGCGGCCCGACATCGACTTCGTCGTCGTCCGCGAGGGCACCGAGGGCCCGTACGTCGGCAACGGCGGCTCGATGCGCACCGGCACGCCCGCCGAGGTCGCCACCGAGGTCAGCATCAACACCGCCTACGGCGTGGAGCGCGTCGTGCGCGACGCCTTCGAGCGGGCCGCCGCCCGGCCCCGCAGGAAGCTGACCCTGGTCCACAAGAACAACGTCCTGGTCCACGCCGGCCACCTGTGGCAGAACACCGTCACACGCGTCGGCCAGGAGTACCCGCAGGTCACCACCGACTACCTGCACGTCGACGCCGCGACGATCTTCCTCGTCACCCAGCCCGAGCGGTTCGACGTCATCGTCACCGACAACCTGTTCGGCGACATCCTCACCGACCTGGCCGCGGCCGTCACCGGCGGCATCGGCCTCGCGGCCTCCGGGAACATCAACCCGGCCCGCACCTTCCCCTCGATGTTCGAGCCGGTCCACGGCTCCGCGCCGGACATCGCCGGCACCGGCAAGGCCGACCCGACCGCCACCGTGCTGTCGGCCGCCCTGCTGCTGCGCCACCTCGGCCACGAGGCGGAGGCCGTCCGCATCGAGGACGCCGTCACCGCCGACCTGGCCGGGCGCGACGCCGGCAGCCCGCGTTCCACCGACGCCGTCGGCGACGCGCTGGCGGCCCGAGTAGCCGGCTAGCCCGCCGCGGACGCGACTCCGCCGCCGGGCACCAGGCGCCCGGCGGCGCGAACCGCCCGAAGCTGGGTGCCACTCGCAGCACCACAACGAGGACCCACGTCCCACGGACCCGCGCGATAATCGACGCGCGGCCCGGCATCCCCCGATGCTCGGACGTCCTAGTACCGCAACGGGGCGGGCACGCGGGTCCGCCACGACACTCAGTGACACTCAGTGAAGGACGCGCTCACATGACCACGCCGACGACGCCCCGCATCGCCTTCGAGCTGAAGCCCTCCGGCCAGCTGTCCTCCGTCGCGGAACGCGAGGCCGCCCTCGCCGACCCCGGCTTCGGCCGGTACTTCACCGACCACATGGTCACCATCCGCTACACCGAGGGCCGCGGCTGGCACGACGCCCAGCTCACCCCGTACGCGCCGCTCCAGCTCGACCCCGCGACCATGGCCCTCCACTACGGACAGGAGATCTTCGAGGGGCTCAAGGCGTACCGCCAGCCCGACGGCTCCGTCGCCGTCTTCCGGCCCGACGCCAACGCCCGCCGCTTCCAGCGCTCCGCCCGCCGCCTGGCCATGCCGGAGCTGCCGGTGGAGACCTTCGTCGAGGCCATCGACGTCCTCCTCGCCCAGGACCAGGCGTGGGTCCCCAGCCCGGGCGAGGAGTCGCTCTACCTGCGCCCCTTCATGTTCGCCACCGAGGTCGGGCTCGGCATCAACCGCCCCGCCAGCGAGTACCTCTTCATGCTCATCGCCTCCCCGGCCGGGGCGTACTTCTCCCGCGGCATCAAGCCGGTCTCCGTCTGGCTGTCCAAGGAGTACGTCCGCGCCGCCCCCGGCGGCACCGGCGAGGCCAAGTGCGCCGGCAACTACGCCGCGGCCTTCGCCGCCCAGGCCGAGGCCAACCAGCACGGCTGCGACCAGGTGGTCTGGCTCGACGCCGCCGAACGCCGCTGGGTCGAGGAGATGGGCGGCATGAACCTCTACTTCGTGCGCGGCACCGGCGAGACGGCCCGCATCGTCACCCCCGAGCTGACCGGCGCGCTGCTGCCCGGCATCACCCGCGACTCGCTGCTGACCATCGCCGCCGACCTCGGATACGCCACCGAGGAGACCCGCATCTCCGTCGAGGAGTGGCAGCGGGGCAACGCCGACGGCAGCATCAGCGAGGTCTTCGCCTGCGGCACCGCCGCCGTCATCACGCCGGTCGGCACGGTCAGGTCCTCCGACGCGTCCTGGACCGTCGGCGACGGCGAGCCCGGCGACATCACCATGCGGCTGCGCGAGATCCTCCTCGGCATCCAGACCGGGCGCCACGAGGACAGCCACGGCTGGATGCACCGCGCCGGCTGACGCCGGCACGAGCCGCCCGTCCCCAGCCCCGCCACCCGGCGGCGCGTCCCCGCCCGCAGGGCGGCCAACGCTTCCCGCCGGTGGCGAACGCGCCCCGCCGGTGGTGTCACACGCCCGCCGGGCGGGACGAACGCGCCCGGCCGGTGGCGAATGCTTCCCGCCGAAGGCGGACACGCCCGCTGGGGCGGCGAATGCTTCGCGCCGCGCGGCAACGCCCCGGGCCGTCGCGGTGCGGCGGGCGCGGCTGGGCGGCGACCCCGCCACAGGCGTGTCGCATCCTCACCCGCCACCCGCCACCCGCCACCCGCCACCCGCCACCCGACACCCGCCACCCCGCGGCGCGTCTCCAGCCCGCCGGGCGGCGAAGTCCGCGTCGTCGGCGTCGGCGGTGGCGGACGGGTGGCCAGGCCCGCCGCAGGCGTCCCGCATCGTGAGACGGCCCACGGCACGGGAGCGGAAGTGTGCCACACTGCTCCCGTGCTGCCGCCCGTCATGATTATTGGCGACCAGCGCGCCGGTCCGCGGTAATCCGCGTCCCAGACCCGCGCGCAGACCTCTCGCACCCGCGAGGGGTCTTTTCGTTTTCTGTGCCAGCCCCCGACGCCAGTCCCCGACAGGAGCCACCCCCATGACAGAGCCCGCCCCCAGCGACGCCTTCCACGTCTTCGACACCACACTGCGCGACGGCGCCCAGCGTGAGGGCATCAACTTCACCGTCGCGGACAAGCTCACCATCGCGCGCCACCTGGACGAGTTCGGCGTGGGCTTCGTCGAGGGCGGCTGGCCCGGAGCCAACCCCCGCGACACCGAGTTCTTCCGCCGCGCCCGCGAGGAGATCACCTTCCGCAACGCCCAGCTCGTGGCCTTCGGCGCCACCCGCAAGGCCGGCACCACCGCCGAGAGCGATCCGCAGGTGGGCGCGCTGCTGGACTCCGGGGCCCCCGTCGTGACCCTCGTGGCCAAGTCCCACGACCGCCACGTGGAGCTGGCGCTGCGCACCACCCTGGAGGAGAACCTCGCCATGGTGCACGACACCGTGGCCTACCTGCGCGCCCAGGGCCGCCGTGTCTTCGTCGACTGCGAGCACTTCTTCGACGGCTACGCCGCCAACCCCGGCTACGCCCTGCGCGTGGTGCTCGCCGCCCACCGCGCCGGCGCCGACGTCGTGGTGCTCTGCGACACCAACGGCGGCATGCTGCCCTCCCAGGTGCAGGCCGTGGTGCGCACCGTGGTCGCCGACACCGGCGCCCGCATCGGGATCCACGCCCAGGACGACAGCGGCTGCGCCGTCGCCAACACCCTCGCCGCCGTCGACGCCGGCGCCACCCACGTGCAGTGCACCGCCAACGGCTACGGCGAGCGCGTCGGCAACGCCAACCTCTTCCCCGTCGTCGCCGCCCTGGAGCTGAAGTACGACCGCAGGGTGCTGCCGCCCGGCGCCCTGGCCGAGATGACCCGCATCTCCCACGCCATCGCCGAGGTCGTCAACATCACCCCGGCCACCCACCAGCCCTACGTCGGCGTCTCCGCCTTCGCCCACAAGGCCGGGCTCCACGCCTCCGCCATCAAGGTCGACCCCGACCTCTACCAGCACATCGACCCCGAGCGCGTCGGCAACTCCATGCGGATGCTCGTCTCCGACATGGCCGGCCGGGCCTCCGTCGAGCTGAAGGGCAAGGAGCTGGGGTACGACCTGGCCGGCGACCGCGACCTCGTCGGCCGGATCGTGGAGCGCGTCAAGCAGCAGGAGCTCAAGGGCTTCAGCTACGAGGCGGCCGACGCCTCGTTCGAGCTGCTGATGCGCGAGGAGCTCACGCCCGGCGCCGGCCGCTTCTTCCGCCTGGAGTCCTGGCGCACGATCACCGACCGGCGCGCCGACGGCGGCGCGGTCGAGAACGAGGCCACCGTCAAGCTGTGGGCCAAGGGCGAGCGCATCCTCGCCAGCGGCGAGGGCAACGGCCCGGTCAACGCCCTCGACCGCGCGCTGCGCGGCGGCCTGGAGCGGATCTTCCCCGAGTTGGCCCGGCTGACGCTCGTGGACTACCGTGTCCGGATCCTGGAGGGCACGCACGGCACCCAGTCCACGACCCGCGTGCTGATCACCACCAGCGACGGCACCACCGAGTGGTCCACGGTCGGCGTGGCCGAGAACGTCATCGCCGCCTCCTGGCAGGCGCTGGACGACGCCTACACCTACGGCCTGCTGCGGGCGGGGCTCACCCCCACCGAGTGAACCGCGGGTTTCCGCCAGGCGGCCGGGGCGTTGTGGAATACCTCCAACGCCCCGGCGGCCCGTCCAGTGGTTTCCCTGCACGGCCCACGCCACACGCCTCGGTTATGTCCAGCGCGGCCATGAAATCGCTGCGGAGACTGTACGGAACTGACGAGGGCGAAGTGGCGCCGTTTTTCATAGGGTCTGTACATGACCGAACAGGCCGTTACGGAGCAGGCCGCCGACGCACGGGGGCGGGTGCTGGAGCTGCGCGCGATCCGCGAGGAGGTGCTGCGCGGACCCAGCGAGAAGGCGACGCAGGCACAGCGAGCCAAGGGCAAGCTCACCGCGCGCGAGCGCATCGCGCTGCTGCTGGACGAGGGTTCCTTCCGGGAGATAGGAGCGCTGCGGCGCCACCGTGCCACCGGCTTCGGCCTTGAGGAGAAGCGGCCCTACACCGACGGCGTCATCACGGGATGGGGCACGGTCCACGGGCGCCAGGTGTTCGTCTACGCCCACGACTTCCGCGTCTTCGGCGGTGCCCTCGGCGAGGCACACGCCGCGAAGATCCACAAGATCATGGACATGGCCATCACGGCCGGCGCGCCGCTGGTCTCGCTCAACGACGGCGCCGGCGCCCGCATCCAGGAGGGCGTCGCCGCGCTCGCCGGATACGGCGGCATCTTCCAGCGCAACACCAAGGCCTCGGGCGTCATCCCGCAGATCTCCGTCATGCTCGGCCCCTGCGCCGGCGGCGCGGCGTACTCCCCGGCGCTGACGGACTTCGTCTTCATGGTGCGGGAGACGGCGCAGATGTTCATCACCGGACCCGACGTGGTGCAGGCGGTGACCGGCGCGCAGGTGACCCACAACGGGCTGGGCGGCGCCGATGTCCACGCCGAGACCTCGGGCGTGGCGCACTTCGCCTACGACGACGAGGAGTCGTGCCTGGAGGAGGTGCGGTACCTGCTGTCGCTGCTGCCCGCCAACAACCGCGAGAACCCGCCCGCCGTGGCGACGGAGGACCCCGCCGACCGGCGCTGCGAGTCCCTGCTCGACCTGGTCCCGGCGGACGGCAACCGCCCCTACGACATGCGGTCGGTGATCGAGGAGCTGGTGGACGACGGGGAGCTCCTGGAGGTCCACGAGCGCTGGGCGGTCAACATCATCTGCGCCCTGGCCCGCCTCGACGGCCAGGTGGTGGGCGTCATCGCCAACCAGCCGCAGTCGATGGCCGGCGTGCTCGACATCGCCGCCTCCGAGAAGGCCGCCCGCTTCGTCCAGATGTGCGACGCCTTCAACATCCCGCTCGTCACGCTGCTGGACGTGCCCGGCTTCCTCCCCGGCGTCGACCAGGAGCACGGCGGCATCATCCGGCACGGCGCGAAGCTGCTGTACGCCTACTGCAACGCCACCGTGCCGCGCATCTCGGTCGTGCTGCGCAAGGCGTACGGCGGCGCGTACATCGTGATGGACTCGCAGTCCGTCGGCGCCGACCTGACCTTCGCCTGGCCCACCAACGAGATCGCGGTGATGGGCGCGGAGGGCGCGGCCAACGTCGTCTTCCGCCGCCAGATCGCCTCCGCCGAGGACCCCGAGGCGATGCGCTCGCGCATGGTCAAGGAGTACAAGGCCGAGCTGATGCACCCCTACTACGCCGCCGAGCGCGGCCTGGTGGAGGACGTGATCGAGCCGGCCGAGACCCGCGAGGTCCTCATCCGCTCCCTGGCGATGCTGCGCACCAAGCACGCCGATCTGCCCGCCCGCAAGCACGGCAACCCGCCCCAATGACCGCCGCCGACCTCCCCCAGGAGAGCCCGATGAGCACCGAGCCCCGCCTCGTCCGCGTCGAGAAGGGACAGGCCAGCGACGAGGAGCTGGCCGCGATCACCGCCCTGCTGATGGCCCGTGCCGCCGCACACCCCGCGGACGCGTCAGACGGCAGGGTTGCGGTGAGGGACCGCAGCCCGGCCGCCTGGCGCCGCCTGGAACGCCTCCGCGCCTACCGCGCCCCCAACAGCTGGCAGGGCTAGCGGCGCGGGTCAGGCGAACGACGAACGTGCCCGAGAGCGCCTAGGCGCGCAGGGCCGCCTCCAACTCCCGGGGCGCGGCCGCCGCGTCGCCCTGGGCGCTCTCGTGCTGCTCGGTGACGACGGTGCGCCGGGGGTTGGCCGTCCTGTCGGGGAGCTCGTCCGCGCGGGCCAACGGCGTTACGCCGGGGGCGAGTCCCGCGGTGTCCCGCAGGTGTGCGAGAGTGGTGCGCTGCGGATTGGCGATGGCGCGCATGGTCATCGTGCTCTTCACAGGTGGTCTGCCTCTGGTCGTTCGGTTGTCATGTCACGGCTCTTTGTAAAGCCGAGCCTAGACATCCCGTACCCGGGCCGCGCGCGCAGTCAGCCAGGGGTGTCGTGTGAGCTTTCTCACGAGGACTCCGACAAAAGGGGCATCCCGCCGCGTTCGAGCGGTGCGTCAAAGGGGTGCATTCACGAATGATCCATCACTCTTCACCTCGTCCCGGGCGCGCCGGATGAGAGCGTTCCGACGAATGCCCCGCGGGGATCGTCCGAAATGTCCGTGCATGATGGTCAACCCGCAGTGATGCCGAGGATCCGCAGCGTCATACAGGTCACGGGACTATTCCGGGCCCTTGTTGGAGTTCGGCCACTGTGCTGGAATTCCACGGACCGTCGCGGAACAGCAGCTCAGTGCGGGGCCCACACCAGGCGTCACGCACCGGCTGGCCCGTCAGGACCGCGTCGGTTGCCCACCGACCGTGATGGGGCATGCAGGCCCCCCGCAGACATCGCCCCGCCGCATCCGCGGCGCGGCGCCTGGTCCATAAGGTTGCGACGCTAGTGCAGGGACGTTTCAAGAGGGAAGGCAGCGCTGCGGAGGATGCGGAGCTGAGCGGCACCGAGGACCGCGGCTCCTCCGCCGGGCCTGCCCTGGCTGGCGGCCGGGCGTGGGAATCCGGGCGCGAGCACGCGGAGAACGCCGCGGGCGCCGCGAGCGGCGGGAGCACCGCGAACGCCGACAGCTTCGCCGCGTCGCACTCGCCCCCGGGCGACCCGGACGACGACCTCGACGAGACGCCGGCGCCCCGGAACACCCGATCGGGCTCCCGGCTGCGCCTGCGCAACTGGAGCATCAGCACCCGCCTGATCTCGCTGATCGTGCTCCCCGTCGTCGCCGCGACCTTCTTCGGGGCGCTGCGCATCCAGAACTCGATGGAGGACATCGAGCAGCTGGAAAACATGGACATCCTCACCGAGATGACCGACAAGGCGACCGCCCTCTCCCTGGCTCTCCAGGCCGAGCGCGACCGCTCCGCGGGCCCGCTGGTCAGCGGGGAGGGCGAGAAGGACGAGGAGGTCGCCGCGCCCCGCGACCGGACCGACGCCGCGCTGGCGTCGTTCCAGCGAGCCAGCGCGGACATCTCCGTCGAGGACAAGCAGATGCGCGGCGTTCACGCCACGGTCCTCGACATCCAGCGGCGCCTGGGCGAGATCAGCGAACTCCGGGACGACGCGTACGTCGACCCCGACAGCGTCTCGGACACCGTCTCCCGCTACAACCAGCTCATCGACGCGCTGCTGTCCCTCTCCCTGGACATGGCCCAGGCCACCAGCAACAGCGAGATGATCCAGTACACGCGCGCCCTGTCGACGTTCTCCGAGGCCAAGGAGGCCGCCTCGATCCAGCGCGCCATCATCACGGCGGGCCTGGCCCGAGCGGAGCTGGGCGAGGAGGTCGGGCTCTCCGAGAGGGACTGGCGTTACGGCCGCACCTTCTACCGGCGGGAGGACTCCGCGCTCGGGGGCTTCGCCCAGGTCCACCCGGTGCCGGAGGAGGCACAGGAGCTGCTGGCTCCGATCGAGAACGGCAGCGTCCCCAACATCACACGGGCCAACCAGTTCGCCGCCCACGTCTTCGCCGCGCCGGACGGCATCCGCAACTTCGAGCAGCCCTCCTACATGGAGTGGTACGACGAGTCCAGCGCCGAGATCGAGCGGATGGACGTCATCGAGCAGGGCCTGCTGTCGGATCTGAGGGCCCAGTCGAAGGAGCTGCGGGACCAGGCCGAGCGCGACGCGCTGATCAACGGCGCGATCACCCTCCTCGTCCTGGGCTTCACCCTCATCGGCGCCTTCGTCGTCGCCCGCTCCATGGTCCGCTCGCTGCGCCGCCTGCAGGACACCGCGCAGGAGGTCGCGCGCAAGCGGCTGCCCGAGGTCGTCAAGCAGATGTCCGAGGCCGACCCGCAGGACGTGGACACCTCCGTCGAGCCGGTCGGCGTCTACACCCGCGACGAGATCGGCAGGGTGGCCCAGGCGTTCGACGACGTGCACCGGGAGGCGGTCAGGCTCGCGGGCGAGCAGGCGCTGCTGCGCGGCAACGTCAACGCGATGTTCACCAACCTCTCGCGCCGCAGCCAGGGCCTCATCCAGCGGCAGCTGTCCCTCATATCCGAACTGGAGTCCCGAGAGGCCGACCCCGACCAGCTCTCCTCGCTCTTCAAGCTCGACCACCTCGCGACCCGCATGCGGCGCAACGGCGAGAACCTGCTGGTCCTCGCGGGCGAGGAGCCGGGCCGCCGGTGGACCCGCCCCGTGCCGCTGGTGGACGTGCTGCGCGCCGCCGCCTCCGAGGTGGAGCAGTACGAACGCATCGAGCTGTCCGCCGTCCCCAAGACGGACGTCGCCGGGCGCGTCGTCAACGACCTGGTGCACCTGCTGGCGGAGCTGCTGGAGAACGCCACCTCCTTCTCCTCGCCGCAGACCAAGGTGAAGGTCACCGGCCACTCCCTGCCGGACGGGCGGATCCTGGTGGAGATCCACGACACCGGCATCGGCCTGTCGCCCGAGGACCTGGCGGAGATCAACGACCGGCTGGCCAACCCGCCGACCGTGGACGTCTCCGTCTCCCGCCGCATGGGCCTGTTCGTGGTCGGCCGCCTCTCGCTGCGGCACGGCATCCGCATCCAGCTGCGGCCCTCCGACTCCGGCGGCACCACCGCCCTGGTCATGCTCCCCGCCGACGTGGCGCAGGGCGCCGGGCGCGGCGGCAGGCCGACCGGGGCGACCACCGGGTCCGGCCAGCCCTCGGCCACGCTGCTGCGCGACAACCCGACGATGCGGCGCCCGCCGGCCGGGACCCCGGCCTCCGACATCAGCAGCGAGGGCACCGTGCGGCTGCCGGGCCGCGGCCGTGGGGGCCGCGGCAGCCTGGGCAGCCTCAACAAGCCGATGCCGCCCAGGGGTTCGGTGCCCGGCGGCGCCGAACGTCCCGCGCTGCCGTCGCGTCCTGGAGCCGGCGGTGCCGGCGTTCCCGCGGGGGCGTCCTCGGGCGAACTGCCCGGCCGCGCGGACCGGCAGGAGACGGGCGAGAACCCGGCCGTCGCCCCCGCCGGGCCGCGGCCGAGCTGGGCGAGCAGCGAGGACACCGGGAGCGGCCGAGCCGTCCCCTTCCCGGCCACCGACCGGCCGCGCGAGCACGACGAGCACGACGAGCGCGACGAGACGGCCATGGGCGCACCGGCCGGGCTCGCGCAGGGACCCGACGCCAGGCCCGAGGACACGGCCGAATTCACCATGAACGGCGCGGCCGACGCGACCGGTCCCGTGCCGCGCGTGCCGCAGGACCAGGAGCCCGGCGGGCCGCGGGAAACCCGCGATCCCCAGGAGACCGGGGAGACGCCCCTCGCTCAGCCGCCGGCCGCGCGGCCGGGCCCGGCCCGGCGCCCCGACGAGCTCACCGACCCGCTGCCGGCGTCGGCCCCCGAGCGCGCCCCGGAGCGCACGCCCATCTTCGAGGAGAGGGAGTCCACCTGGTTCGGCACGCGGCGCGCCGTCGTGCCGCCCGCCGCCTCGCCCCCGGATTCGACCGGCACGCAGGCCGGCACGCAGACCGGCACCACCCAGACCAGTACCACCCAGACCGACACCCAACCCCCCGAGCCCGCCGCGGCGCCCGCCCCGGCCCCCGTGCCCCCGCCCCGCCCCGACCAGCCGGCCTCCGCCGTGCCTCCGGCCGCCTCGCGGCAGGCGGCGGCGACGGAGAGCGCGGAGGCGTCCGGCAGCACCAGCGCGGGCACGGGCGTCGGCGCCCCGTGGCGCCCGTCGCCCAACGACGAGCGCTGGCGGCAGGCCGAGCAGCTGCGCGAGCCCTCGGCGGGCGGCGTCACCACCTCCGGCCTGCCACGGCGCGTTCCCCGGGCCAATCTCGTGCCGGGCGCGGCCCAGTCGGAGCAGCCGGAGGCTCCGGCGGGACCGGTGGTCTCGCGCGCCCCGGACGCGGTCCGGGGGCGGCTGACCAACCTCCGCCGTGGGATTCAGCAGGGTCGCCAGGCCGGTTCCTCGGCCGGGCAGACGGATCGGGACCTCGGTCCCAGGTACCAGTAGGAGCTTAGTGTGAGCCCGATGAGTCAGGCGGCGCGGAACCTGAACTGGTTGATCACCAATTTCGTGGAGAGTACGCCGGGGGTGTCGCACACGGTGGTGGTGTCGGCTGATGGTTTGTTGCTGGCGTTGTCGGAGGGGTTTCCGCGGGATCGTGCGGATCAGTTGGCTGCGGTGGCGTCGGGGTTGACGTCGTTGACGGCGGGTGCGTCGCGGATCTTTGAGGGGGGTGCGGTGAATCAGACGGTGGTGGAGATGGAGCGGGGTTTTTTGTTCATTATGTCGATTTCGGATGGGTCGTCGTTGGCGGTGCTGGCGCATCCGGAGGCGGATATCGGTCTGGTGGGGTATGAGATGGCATTGCTGGTGGATCGGGCGGGTGCGGTGCTGACTCCCGATCTGCGAGCGGAACTCCAAGGAAGTCTGCTTAACTGACCCTACGCTCCCCCCACATGAGCACCTCACTTACCACCAGACCACCTCATGTCCCGCTCGGAGGAGCCATGACCACCCCGCCACCCCCGCAGGGCTCGTACGGTGTTCCGCAGCACTATGGCGCCTACGACGAGGGCGACCAGCCCCTGGTGCGCCCGTACGCGATGACGGGTGGCCGGACCCGGCCGCGGTACCAGCTGGCGATCGAGGCGCTGGTGAGCACTACCGCGGAGCCGATGCAGCTGCAGGGTCTGCTGCCGGAGCACCAGCGGATCTGCCAGCTCTGCCTTGAGGTGAAGTCCGTCGCCGAGGTCTCCGCCCTGGTGGGCATTCCGCTGGGCGTCGCCCGGATCCTGGTGGCCGATCTGGCCGAGGCGGGGCTCGTCGCCATCCACCAGCCGGGTCACGACGGGGAGCCCGGCGGTCAGCCAGACGTGACACTGCTCGAAAGGGTGCTCAGTGGACTTCGCAAGCTCTAACGGCGTCAGCCAGGGCCCCCCGGTCCCGGCGCGTTCGACGACCTCCGCGAAGATCGTGATCGCGGGCGGGTTCGGCGTGGGGAAGACCACGTTCGTGGGGTCGGTGTCGGAGATCAACCCGCTGCGCACCGAAGCGGTGATGACGTCGGCCTCGGCGGGGATCGACGATCTGACGCACACGTCGGGGAAGACGACCACGACGGTGGCGATGGACTTTGGCCGGATCACGCTGGACCAGGATCTGATCCTGTACCTGTTCGGCACGCCCGGGCAGGACCGGTTCTGGTTCATGTGGGACGACCTGGTGCGCGGCGCCATTGGCGCGGTGGTGCTGGTGGACACGCGCCGTCTGGCGGACTGTTTCCCGGCGGTGGACTACTTCGAGAACTCCGGGCTGCCGTTCGTGATCGCGCTCAACGGCTTCGACGGCCACCAGCCGTACGCCCCCGAGGAGGTCCGCGAGGCGCTCCAGATCGGCCCCGGCGTGCCCATCATCACCACCGACGCCCGCATGCGGACCGAGGCCAAGTCCACCCTTATCACCCTCGTCGAACACGCCCTCCTCGCCCGGCTGCACTGAGCGACGGGGCGGAATTCGGACGTCTTCGCTCGTGTGTTCTTTCCCACGGCCGGAAAGCGAGCGGTTTGGGGGATTGGAAAACCCGGACCTGACGTGCTGGAATCCCCACAACCCCGCAGTAAGGACGGCCGACCAGAAACGGCGAGCCGAAGCCGAGAGGTGAGTGGCCCGTGAGGCGCAGCAAGGCGACGCCCTCGACGCCCGGGGGGCCGGGAGACACCCGAACGGCCACCCGAGGCAACTTCACCCCAGCGACCGCCGTGTCCGGCGCCGCCCGCACGGAGGATCCCGTCGCGCCCCGGCCGGCCGCCGACCCCGGGCCCAGCGGCGGCAGGCTGGCCCCGCGCAACTGGCGCGTGGCGACCAAGCTCTACGCCATCCTCCTCATCCCGGTCCTCCTCGCCCTGGCCTTCGGCGGCCTGCGGGTCGCCGACGCCTACCGGACCTCGCAGGAGGCCGACGACGCCGAGCGGATAGCCGAGCTGGTGCGCGCCTCCACGGCGTACGCCCACGCGCTGATCGACGAGCGCGACGTCACCGCCCGCCCGCTGCTGGAGGGCGACCGCGAGGACCCCGTCATCGCCGAGGCCCGCGGCGCCACCGACGCCGCCGCCGACGAGTTCTGGGCCGCGGTCGAGCGGGCGCCGCGCACCGACGGCATCAGGCGCCGCATCGACGACGTGCGCCAGGCGGAGCCGGAGCTGGAGCCGCTGCGCGCGGCCGCGTACACCGACGCGCTGGGCGAGGCGCAGACCGAGGAGGGGTACGTCGTACTCCAGCACCCGCTGATGACCTTCGCCAACGAGCTGCGGCTGGGCAGCGGAAACGTCACCTCCTACGGCCGCACGGTCTACGCCGTCTCGCTGTCGAAGTCCGCCAGCTCCCTCCAGCGCGCGATCGGCACCCACCTGCTGATAGCCCCCGGCCCCGGCGAGGACGAGGCCAGGGCCCAGCTCACCGCCTTCGGCTCCTACGCCTACCTGGAGAACGTCGCGCTCGCCGAGTTCTACACCGCCGGCACGCCCGAGGACCGGACCGGGCTGCAGGAGGCCATGGACGAGGCCGAGGCCCGGATGGCCGCCGAGTCCGACGCGCCCGTCCTCGCGCGCATGGTCGAGCGCATCAGCAGCGGCGCCGCCCCGGGCGACCTGGCCGGTGAGCGCATCACCCCCGACAGCTGGTTCGCCGCCGCCACCGCCGAGTTCACCGCCTACCGCGACGTCGAGCAGGCGCTCGTCGACCACGCCGTGGCCGAGGCCCGGGACATCGCCGCCACCGCCCGCCGCGACGTGATCGTCAACTCCGCCATCGTCGTCGCCAGCCTGCTCCTGGCGTTCGTCCTCGCCGGGCTCATGGCCCGCTCGATGAGCCGGAACATGCGCCGGCTGCGCGGCGCGGCGTTCGAGGTGGCCGGGCAGCGGCTGCCCGCCGTGGTCGACCAGCTCTCGCGCACCAACCCCGGCGAGGTCGACACCCGGGTGGCGTCCATCCCCATCAACAGCCGCGACGAGATCGGCGAGGTGGCACGCGCCTTCGAGCAGGTCCACCGCGAGGCCGTGCGCCTCGCCGCCGAGCAGGCGCTGCTGCGCGGCAACGTCAACGCCATCTTCGCCAACCTCTCCGGCCGCAACCAGGGCCTGATCGAGCGTCAGCTCGCCCTGATCGGGGCTCTGGAGACCAACGAGGCCGACCCCGAGCAACTGGAGAACCTCTTCAAGCTCGACCACCTCGCGACCCGCATGCGGCGCAACGGCGAGAACCTGCTGGTCCTCGCGGGCGAGGAGCCCGGCCACCGCTGGAACCAGCCGGTGCCGCTGGTGGACGTGATGCGCGCCGCCGGCTCCGAGGTGGAGGCGTACGAGCGGATCGAGCTGTCCGGCGTTCCCGAGTGCGAGATCCACGGAGCGGTCGTCAACGACCTGGTGCACCTGCTGGCCGAGTTGCTGGAGAACGCCACCGTCTTCTCCTCCCCGCACACCCGGGTCCGTGTCACGGCCACCCGGCTGCCCGACGGCAGGGTGATGATCGAGATCCACGACAAGGGAATCGGTCTCACCCAGGACGACTTCGCCGAGATCAACGGCCGGCTCGCCAGCCCGCCCGCCGTGGACGCCGACATCTCGCGGCGCATGGGCCTGTACGTGGTCGGCCGCCTCGCGGAGCGGCACGGCATCCGCGTCCAGCTGCGGCCGTCGGGCGAGCAGACCGGCACCACCGCGCTCGTGATGCTGCCGGAGCCCATCACCCACGGCGGAGGCGGTCAGAAGCAGCCGCCGGAGGAGGAGTTCACGGTCTCCCGGATCGTTCCCGAGGGGCCGTACACCTCCGACATCCCGGACACCGAGTCGCAGCGGCTGCGCCGGCCCCGCACCGCGGCCGAACTCGGCTTCGACGACTCGCGGTACGCCAGCCCCGCGCCCAATGGCTCGCCCGGCGCCACGCCGCGGACCCCGCCGGCCCCCGGCCCGGCCGTGGCCCCCGCGCCGGGGTTCGGCGACACCGTCGAACTCGACTCCCTGGGCCGCCCGCCGCGACGCGACGAACGCCATAGCCCGCCCTCCGCGGCCACGTCATCTCCCGTCCCCGCGCCGGAGCCGCCCGTCCACGACCAGCCGTACGACCAACCCCCGCCCCGGCGGCCGGATTTCGGCACCTTCCCGCCGTCCGTCCCGCTCAACGACGTGCCGCACACAGAATCTTTTCAAGCCGGTCCCACTGACGGCGCGCAGCGCGTAGGCTTCACTGGACCAGACCCAGTCGCGGCGGAGTACCGCTCCACAACCAGTGCGGGACTCCCGCGCCGCGATGGACAGTGGCAGCCCGAGGAGGACCCGGCACAGCGACTGCGGGAGGAGCCCGTGGCGGAGGAACGGCCGCCGGGGGAGGTGCGGTGGGACCGCGGGCCGCGGCGCGAGGAGCGCGTCGGCGGCACGACGGCCTCCGGACTTCCCAGGCGGGTGCCACGGGCCAACCTCACAGAGCACCCCTCCCCGGAGCCCGCCCAGGGCGGCGCCCAGATCTCCCGTGATCCGGCGGACGTCCGCGGCAGGCTGAGCAGCCTGCACCGTGGAGTACAGCAGGGGCGCGGCGCCGGCGGGCACCGTGGCACGCAGAACGACGAGCCGGGCAGCGGCCCCGGACACACCTAGGAGCAGGAGCGTTAGTGTGAGCCCGATGAGTCAGGCGGCGCGGAACCTGAACTGGTTGATCACCAATTTCGTGGAGAGTACGCCGGGGGTGTCGCACACGGTGGTGGTGTCGGCTGATGGTTTGTTGCTGGCGTTGTCGGAGGGGTTTCCGCGGGATCGTGCGGATCAGTTGGCTGCGGTGGCGTCGGGGTTGACGTCGTTGACGGCGGGTGCGTCGCGGATCTTTGAGGGGGGTGCGGTGAATCAGACGGTGGTGGAGATGGAGCGGGGTTTTTTGTTCATTATGTCGATTTCGGATGGGTCGTCGTTGGCGGTGCTGGCGCATCCGGAGGCGGATATCGGTCTGGTGGGGTATGAGATGGCATTGCTGGTGGATCGGGCGGGTGCGGTGCTGACTCCCGATCTGCGAGCGGAACTCCAAGGAAGTCTGCTCAACTAAGGGACACCTTGTGCGGATTGGCTTCCGGTTGGGTTGTGCGGATGTCAGCCGCGCACCATAGGGTGCTGACCGGCACCTGCGGACGACGTGACACGGCAGTCGGAGGAGGACGAAGTGGCAACGCCCCCAGGCGGACCGTACGGCGATGAGTACGGCAACGAGTACCAGGCGCAGCCACCCGGCAGCGGGCGGCAGGGTCGCTTCAACTTCCCTTCCGCCCCCAGCGGCTCCCGCCCGCGCCCGGCCCACGAGGGCCCGCCGACGCCCCCGCCCGCGCAGGGCAGGCCTTCGGGCCAGGAGTGGACGCCGCCGAGCCAGGCGCGCCCGCCGCGCCACCCGCAGCGGCCCCGCCCGCCCGCGCCCGCCGAGCCACCGTCCCAGCCACGCCGTCGCATTCCCGACAGCGAACCGCCGCAGCCCCTGGTGCGTCCCTACGCGATGACGGGCGGCCGGACCCGGCCGCGGTACCAGCTCGCCATCGAGGCGCTGGTGAGCACGACGGCCGACCCCTCGCGCCTGACGGGCCAGCTCCCGGAGCACCAGCGGATCTGCCAGCTGTGCTACGAGGTCAAGTCCGTCGCCGAGGTCTCCGCCCTCCTCACCATTCCCCTCGGTGTCGCCCGGATCCTGGTGGCGGATCTGGCCGAGGCCGGGCTCGTCGCCATCCACCAGCCGGGTCACGACGGGGAGCCCGGCGGTCAGCCAGACGTGACACTGCTCGAAAGGGTGCTCAGTGGACTTCGCAAGCTCTAACGACGCGACGCTCTCCGCGCCGGCTCGTTCCACGACCTCCGCGAAGATCGTGATCGCGGGCGGGTTCGGCGTGGGGAAGACCACGTTCGTGGGGTCGGTCTCGGAGATCAACCCGCTGCGCACCGAAGCGGTGATGACGTCGGCCTCGGCGGGGATCGACGATCTGACGCACACGTCGGGGAAGACGACCACGACGGTGGCGATGGACTTCGGCCGGATCACCCTCGACCAGGACCTGATCCTGTACCTGTTCGGCACGCCCGGGCAGGACCGGTTCTGGTTCATGTGGGACGACCTCGTCCGCGGCGCCATCGGGGCTGTCGTCCTGGTGGACACCCGGCGTCTGGCGGACTGTTTCCCGGCGGTGGACTACTTCGAGAACTCCGGGCTGCCGTTCGTGATCGCGCTCAACGGCTTCGACGGCCACCAGCCGTACTCCCCCGAGGAGGTCCGCGAGGCGCTCCAGATCGGCCCCGACGCCCCGATCATCACCACCGACGCGCGGGTGCGTGCCGAGGCGAAGTCGACCCTGATCACCCTCGTCGAGCATGCGCTGATGGCCCGCCTCCGCTGACCACTAGGCTGGTCACGTGCGCATCGCCAGATTCTCCATCGACGGCACCGTCGGCTTCGGCGTACTCGAGGGTGACGAGCTCGACATCATCAAGGGCCATCCCTTCGGGGGCATCGAGCGCTCGGGGCGTCGCGTCCCGGTCGACAAGGTGCGCCTGCTGCCGCCCGTCCTGCCCAGCAAGGTCGTCGCCGTGGGCCGCAACTACGCCGAGCACGCCCGCGAGCTCGGCAACGTCGTCCCCGAGGCGCCCATCACCTTCCTCAAGCCCTCCACGGCCGTCCTCGGCCCGGACGCGCCGGTCCCGTACCCCGGCTTCACGGCGGATCTCCACTACGAGGCCGAGCTCGCCGTCGTCATCGGCCGCCTGTGCCGCGAGGTGCCCAGGGAGCGCGCCCACGAGGTCGTCCTCGGCTACACCTGTGCCAACGACCTCACCGCCCGCGACGTCCAGCAGCGGGAGGCGCAGTGGGCGCGCGCCAAGGGCTTCGACGGCTCCTGCCCGCTCGGCCCGTGGATCGAGACCGACCTCGACCCGTCCGACCTCGCCATCCAGTGCACGGTCAACGGCGAGCAGCGGCAGCTCGGCCGCACCAGCGAGATGGTCCGCTCCGTCGCGGACCTGATCGTCCACATCACCGAGGCCATGACGCTGCTGCCGCAGGACGTGATCCTCACCGGCACCCCGGCCGGCGTCGGGCCGCTCCACGCCGGCGACGAGGTCTCGGTCACCATCGAAGGCATCGGCACCCTCACCAACAAGGTCGTAAAGAGTTGAGCACCCCCGTCCAGGCGCCCGTCCGCGTGCGCTTCTGCCCCTCACCGACCGGCAACCCCCACGTGGGCCTGGTCCGCACCGCCCTGTTCAACTGGGCCTTCGCCCGCCACCACGGCGGCACGTACGTCTTCCGCATCGAGGACACCGACGTGGCGCGGAACACCGAGGAGTCCTACGAGGCGCTGCTGGACGTGATGCGCTGGCTCGGCCTGGACTGGGACGAGGGCCCCGAGATCGGCGGCCCGCACGGCCCGTACCGGCAGTCCGAGCGCATGGACATCTACCGCGAGGTCGCAGACAAGCTGCTGGAGGCGGGGCACGCGTACCACTGCTACTGCACCCCCGAGGAGCTCGCCGCCCGCCGCGAGGCCGCCCGCGAGGCCGGCCGCCCCTCCGGGTACGACGGCACGTGCCGCACGCTGACCGACGCCGAGGTCGCGGCGTACCGGGCCGAGGACCGCGCCCCCATTGTCCGCTTCCGGATGCCGGACGCGCCCATCACCTTCACCGACCTCGTCCGCGGCGAGCTCACCTTCAGCCCGGAGAACGTCCCGGACTACGGGCTGGTCCGGGCCAACGGCGACCCGCTGTACACGCTCGTCAACCCCGTGGACGACGCGATGATGGAGATCACCCACGTGCTGCGCGGCGAGGACCTGCTCTCCTCCACTCCCCGCCAGATCGCCCTCTACCGCGCCCTGACCGCCGTCGGCGTCATCCCCGACCGCGTCCCCCGCTTCGCCCATCTCCCCTATGTCCTGGGCGAGGGCACCAAGAAGCTCTCCAAGCGCGACCCCGAGTCCTCCCTCAACCTCTACCGCGAACGCGGCTTCCTCCCCTCCGGCCTCCTCAACTACCTCGCGCTGCTGGGCTGGTCGATCGCCGAGGACCGCGACATCTTCACCCTCCAGGAGATGGTCGACGCCTTCGACATCGGCGCGGTCAACGCCAACCCGGCCCGCTTCGACCTGAAGAAGTGCGAGGCGATCAACGCCGTCCACATCCGCGAGCACCTCCCGACGGAGGACTTCGTCAGGGCCTGCACGCCGTGGCTCACGGCCCCGCACGCCCCCTGGAAGCCCGAGGCGTACGACCCGGCCGCCTTCGCCGCGCTCGCCCCGCTGGCCCAGACGCGGGTGGCCGTGCTCTCCGACATCACCGACAACGTCGACTTCCTCTTCCTCGAGGAGCCGGTCTTCGACGAGAGGTCCTGGGCCAAGGCGATGAAGCCGGGCGCGGCCGATGTGCTGCGCACCATCCGGGAGGCCCTGGCGGGCCTGGCCGACTGGACCGCCGAGGCGCTGAAGGCCGCCGTCCAGGCCGCGGGGGAGTCCCACGCCCTGAAGCTGGGCAAGGCCCAGGCCCCGCTCCGCGTCGCCGTCACGGGCCGCACGGTCGGGCTCCCGCTCTTCGAGTCCCTGGAGATCCTCGGCCGCCCCCGCACCCTCGCCCGCGTCGACGCGGCCCTGGAGCGGCTGGACAGCGCCGGGTAGCGGGGTCGGCGGGCAATCATTTTGGTCAGCGGAAGCCCCTCGGTGTAGTGTTCTGTCTGTCGCCGGAACGCGACCACTAAGCAAAACCCCCGCGAGGGGGTTGCGTTTTGGTGGGGTATGGTGTAATTGGCAGCACGACTGATTCTGGTTCAGTTAGTCTAGGTTCGAGTCCTGGTACCCCAGCGGATCCGCCTGATCGCCGAGCGCGATCGAGCGACCAAGCCCCCGTTGTGTAGCGGCCTAGCACGCTGCCCTCTCAAGGCAGTAGCGCCGGTTCGAATCCGGTCGGGGGTACGGCCCCGTTGTGTAGCGGCCTAGCACGCTGCCCTCTCAAGGCAGTAGCGCCGGTTCGAATCCGGTCGGGGCTACGTGCACGGCGCCTCCGCGAACCGCGGAGGCGCCGTTTTCGTGTCGCGCGCGGCGCCGTTCAGGCCCCGCGGCCGAAGCGGCGGTTCGCCTCCTCGGCCTGGGCCAGGCGGCGCAGGCCGAGCAGCACCGGCTCGTACAGCACGGTGAGCGCCACGGCCGCCTCAAGCTGCGTCGTCGGCGCCTCGAACCGCTCGATCAGCGCCAGTTCGTGGCCGGCGAGCTGCGCGGCCACCCGGCCGTAGGGCAGCAGGCGCTCCACGTCGCAGGGGAAGCCGAGCCGGAAGAGGGCGGTCAGGGCGGAGACCAGCGTCTGGTGCGCGGGGTTGTCCCGCACGACGCGCCATCCGAGGCGGCGTTGGAGCTCCTCGGGGGGCGCGCCGTGGGGGAGCGCGGCCACGGCGGTGCCCATGCGCGACAGCTGGTCGGCCGACTCGTCGTCCACGGCGGCCATCACCTCACGGGCGGTGGCCACCGGGACCCGGCCGACCTGCACCAGGGCGCGCACCAGCCGCAGTCTGCGCAGGTGCTCCTCGTCGTACTCGGCCTGGGTCGCGGTCACCCGGCGGCCCGGCGGCAGCAGCCCTTCCCGCAGGTAGTACTTGATCGTGGCGGTGGAGATCCCGCTGCGCCTGCTCAGCTCCGCCAGCCGCATCGCCATTGCCTCCTGGATCCGCTTGCGCCTCCGATTGGAGAGTAGCACTATCTAATCAAGGATGGCTGCGCGAGGGCGGGGGCAGGGTCGGCTTCTGGCACGAGACCCTCGTGGTGCCCGCGGGTGCCCACGAGGCGGTCTATGTGAACATGCCGGCCTTCGGCCTCGGCGAGGCCACGGGCGTGATACCCGTGGCCCGGCGCGGGGAGGGGGCCGCGGAGCGGCTCGGCCTGGGCAGGGGCTGAGCTCAGCCGCCGCGCTTGAGGGCCTCGGTGAGCCTGGCCGCGGCGTCCAGCAGCGCCTGGGCGTGCATCCGGCCGGGGTGGCGGGTGAGCCGCTCGATCGGGCCGGAGACGGAGACCGCGGCCACGACGCGGTTGGAGGGCCCGCGCACGGGGGCGGAGACGGAGGCCACGCCGGGCTCGCGCTCGCCCACGGACTGGGCCCAGCCGCGGCGGCGTACGCCCGAGAGCGCGGTCGCCGTGAAGCGGGCGCCCTGGAGGCCGTGGTGCAGCCGCTCGGGCTCCTCCCAGGCCAGCAGGATCTGGGCGGCGGACCCGGCCTTCATCGGCAGCGTGGAGCCCACCGGTACGGTGTCCCGCAGGCCCGAGATGCGCTCGGCCGCGGCCACGCAGATCCGCATGTCGCCCTGGCGCCGGTAGAGCTGGGCGCTCTCGCCGGTCACGTCGCGGAGCTGGGTGAGCACGGGCCCGGCCGCGGCCAGCAGCCGGTCCTCGCCCGCCGCGGCGGCGAGCTCGGCCAGCCGGGGCCCGAGGACGAACCGGCCCTGCATGTCCCTGGCCAGCAGGCGGTGATACTCAAGGGCCACCGCCATCCGGTGCGCGGTCGGCCTGGCCAGCCCGGTCGCCCCGACCAGCCCTGCCAGGGTGGCTGGCCCGGACTCCAGGGCTCCCAGGACCAGGGCAGCTTTGTCGAGTACGCCCACGCCGCTGGAGTCGCCGCTAGAGTTGTCCATGAAACGATACTCGCGTCTCACAGTGTGAAACGCAAGTTCAATTCTCGGTGGAACGCGCCACGCTTGGTTCCCCGGTCACCATCCGGCGCGCGGGGATCGGATGGCGGCCACGTCAGACCACTCAAACAGGCACGGCACACCAGCACGGCCGGAGGGAATGCGATGGGACGGACACTGGCGGAGAAGGTATGGGACGACCATGTCGTCCGGCGCGCGGACGGCGAGCCCGATCTCCTCTACATCGATCTCCATCTGCTGCACGAGGTGACCAGCCCGCAGGCGTTCGACGGGCTGCGCAAGAGCGGGCGCCGGGTGCGGCGCACCGATCTCACCATCGCCACCGAGGATCACAACACACCGACCCTCGACATCGACAAGCCGATCGCCGACCCGGTCTCGCGCACCCAGTTGGAGACCCTGCGGCGCAACTGCGCGGAGTTCGGCGTGCGCCTGCACCCGCTGGGCGACGCCGAGCAGGGCGTGGTGCACGTGGTCGGCCCCCAGTTGGGGCTGACCCAGCCCGGCATGACGGTGGTCTGCGGCGACAGCCACACCTCCACGCACGGCGCCTTCGGCGCGCTGGCGTTCGGCATCGGCACCAGCCAGGTCGAGCACGTGCTGGCGACCCAGACGCTGCCCATGGCGCCCTTCCGGACCATGGCGGTCACCGTCGAGGGCGAGCTGCCCGAGGGCGTCACCGCCAAGGATCTGATCCTGGCGATCATCGCCCGGATCGGCACCGGCGGCGGCCAGGGGTACGTCATCGAGTACCGGGGCGAGGCCATCGAGAAGCTCTCGATGGAGGCCCGGATGACCATCTGCAACATGTCGATCGAGGCCGGGGCCCGGGCCGGGATGATCGCTCCGGACGAGACCACCTTCGCCTACCTCAGGGGCCGCGACCACGCGCCCGCCGGCGAGGAGTGGGAGGCGGCCGTGGCGTACTGGAAGACGCTGCGCACCGACCCGGACGCGGTCTTCGACCGCGAGGTGGTGATCGACGGCCGTTCGCTCGCCCCGTTCGTCACCTGGGGGACCAACCCCGGGCAGGGCGCGCCGCTGTCGGAGTCGGTGCCCGACCCGGCCGCGTTCGGCGACGCCAGCGAGCGGCTGGCCGCCGAGAAGGCGCTGGAGTACATGGGTCTCAGCGCGGGCCAGCGGCTGCGCGACATCGCCATCGACACCGTCTTCGTGGGCTCGTGCACCAATGGCCGCATCGAGGACCTGCGCTCCGCCGCCGCCGTGCTGGGCGGCCGCCGGATCGCCGACGGGGTGCGGATGCTGGTGGTGCCGGGCTCGGTCAGGGTCGCGCTGCAGGCCGTCGAGGAGGGGCTCGACAAGGTCTTCACCGCCGCCGGCGCCGAGTGGCGGCACGCGGGCTGTTCGATGTGCCTGGGCATGAACCCCGACCAGCTCTCGCCGGGGGAGCGCTGCGCCTCCACCTCCAACCGCAACTTCGAGGGCCGGCAGGGCAAGGGGGGCCGCACCCACCTCGTCTCGCCCCAGGTCGCCGCCGCCACCGCCGTCCTCGGTCACCTCGCGTCCCCGGCCGACCTGGCCGAGGCACCCGCCCTCGTGGAGGTCTGAGCCATGGAAGCTTTCACCACGCACACCGGCCGCGCCGTGCCGCTGCGCCGCGGCAACGTCGACACCGACCAGATCATCCCCGCGCACTGGCTCAAGAAGGTCACCCGGGACGGCTTCGAGGACGGGCTCTTCGAGGCGTGGCGCAGGGATCCGGAGTTCGTGCTCAACCGGCCCGAGCGCGAGGGGGCCACGGTGCTCGTCGCGGGCCCGGACTTCGGCACCGGCTCCTCGCGCGAGCACGCCGTCTGGGCCCTGCAGAACTACGGCTTCAAGACGGTCATCTCCTCCCGCTTCGCCGACATCTTCCGGGGCAACTCCCTGAAGAACGGCCTGCTGACGGTGGTGCTGCCGCAGACGATCGTCGACGCGCTCTGGGAGCTGACGGAGGCCGACCCGGCCGCCGAGATCACCGTCGACCTCGTCGGGCGCGCCGTCCGCGCGCGGGGCATCGAGGCCGGTTTCGACCTTGACGAGAACGCCCGCTGGCGGCTTCTCGAAGGGCTCGATGACATTTCGATCACCCTGCGGAACGAGGCCGCGATCACCGAGTTCGAGGCGCGGCGCCCGGCGTACAAGCCGCGTACCCAGGCAGCCTGACGCGAAGTCAGTCTCCCCGCTCGCCCCGGCGGGTCCCCGACGCGTCCCCAACGCCCGTGTCGCCCACGCGACACGGGCGTTGCTGGGCTTAGGGGGCGATAACAGGTCCAAGGTGGCACAATCGGCCGCATGGAACGCGACGGTCAACTCGAACTCTACGACCGCGTCGCCGCCAGGCTGAAGGACGCGCATCGCGCGGTGCGGGACCTGCAAGTGCCGGATGACGTACGGCGGGCCCTGTCCCGGCGGCTGCTGGCCATCACGGCGGCCGCCAAGCAGGACCTCCCCGGCGCCGCCCGCCGTCTGGAGCGGCTGATGGAGGACGTTGAGACGGGGCGGCTGCCACCGCGGGAGCCGCCGCCGGATCGTCCCGGCGACGGTCGCGATGGAAGTCCGTGATGGTCGAGTTCGTTGCGACACAAGGGTGATTAGCCCGTTTCGCGTTTGATTTGCGGAATATATCTGCCTACCGTGCGAAAACGCGCGAACACAAATTGTTCCAGCACCCACGCCACCGAAGGGGAAGACGTGAACAAGGCACAACTCGTAGAAGCGATCGCCGACAAGCTCGGCGGACGCCAGCAGGCCGCCGACGCGGTCGATATCGTCCTCGATGCCATCATCCGTGCGGTGGTCGCCGGCGAGCGGGTCTCGGTGACCGGCTTCGGCTCGTTCGAGAAAGTCGAACGGCCGGCCAGGTACGCACGCAACCCGCAGACCGGGGAGCGGGTCCGGGTCAAGAAGACCTCCGTGCCCCGCTTCCGCGCCGGGCAGGGCTTCAAGGATCTGGTGGCCGGGACCAAGAAGCTCCCCAAGCACGATGTCGCCGTGAAGAAGGCCCCCAAGGGCAGCCTGACCGGCGGCGTCGCCGCGAAGAAGGCCGCCGCCAAGAAGGCGCCCGCGAAGAAGGCCGCGGCCAAGAAGGCCACCGCGAAGAAGGCGGCGGCCAAGAAGACCACGGCCCGCAAGGCCCCGGCCAAGAAGGCCGCCGCCAAGAAGGCGCCCGCGAAGAAGGCCACTGCCAAGAAGGCGCCGGCCAAGCGGACGGCGGCGCGCAAGAGCACCGCCAAGAGGGCCACCAGTCGCCGCAGGTGACGGCCATCCCGCACCGGTCGCCGCGTGGGCCGGACTCCGCTCAAGGAGTCCGGCCCACGGCCGTTTCCGCCCCCGGCATCCGCCGCGCGGCCGGGCGTGAGAAGCTCGGCCCCATGCAGGCGACGGCGTACACCTTCGACCCCGCGACGCGCTCCGGGAGCGTGCTGCTCGACGACGGCACCCCGATGGACTTCGGGGCCCAGGCCTTCGACGCCGGCGGCCTGCGGCTGCTGCGTCCGGGCCAGCGGGTGCGGATCGAGGTGACGGGCGAGGGCGAGGAGCGCGGCATCACCCTCGTGACGCTGCAGACCCTGTGAACGCCCGCGCGCTCGCCGCCGTTCGCGGCCCGACGCCGAGCGCGAGCGCGCCGCGCAGATCCTCCCCGGTGTCCACGTCCCGCCGCACGCTGTCCACTCCCGCGACCGCCAGCTCCACCGCGCCCGTCCCGAGGTGGCGCGCCCGCGAGGCGCCGCCGAACGCCGGGGCCAGCTCCGCGCGGGGCGACGCCGCCAGCAGCGTCGTGCCCACCCCGGCCGCGTCGGCCAGGAAGCTGCGCGGGTGCCCGCCCGCCGCCGCCAGCACCCGCCCCAGCTCCTCCGGGCGCAGCGCCGGCAGGTCGGCGTTGAGCGCGGCCACCCACGCGCCCGGGGCCTCGTGCCGGATGGTCGCGGCCCCGTACGCCAGCGCGGCGTTCAGACCACGCCCCGGTGCGTCCGGCAGCACACGCGCCCCCAGTGGCGCCAGCCGCCGCGCCGCCAGCGGGTCGTCGGTCACCACCGACACCGCGCCGACCAGCGGGCAGGCCAGGGCCGCGGCCACCGTGTCCTCGGCGAAGGCCAGCGCCAGCGAGGGGCGCAAGACCTCCCCGGCCTCGGCGGCCAGCCTGCTCTTGGCCAGATGAAGCGGCTTGAGCGGGATGATCAGCGCCCACTCCGTCTCAGAGGCTGTCTCGGGCACCGGGCCATTCTCCCTCTTCTTCCCGTACGCGACGCATTAGGGTGCAAAGGGTCCGTTGCGGCCGTACGGCGATGCGCTGGACAGCCCAACGACCCGGGGTGACACTTGTCCGGCCGTCCGCAACGACCGAGTCGGAAGCGGTCCGGAGGAGTGGAAGAGGAGATGGTGACCGAGTGTCTCGCCGCAAAATCGGCTTCTGGTACCGATTGGCCGCAATTCTGGTAAAACCGCCGATGCTGGTCCTCTTCAAGCGGGACTGGCGCGGAATGGACCACATTCCGGCCGAGAGGGGATTCATCACGGCGGTGAATCACAACTCCTACCTCGACCCCCTCTCCTACGCCCACTTCCAGTACAACACCGGGCGCGTGGCCAGATTCCTCGCCAAGGAGTCCCTGTTCAGGGGCAAGGTCGTCGGCCGCTTCATGCGCGGCACCGGCCAGATCCCGGTGTTCCGGGAGTCCACCGACGCCGCCGGCGCCTTCCGGGCCGCGGTCGACGCCGTCCACCGGGGCGAGTGCGTCGTCTTCTACCCCGAGGCCACCCTCACCCGCGACCCCGGCCTGTGGCCGATGGAGGGCAAGACGGGCGCCGCGCGCGTGGCGTTGCTCACCGGCGCCCCGGTGATCCCGGTCGCCCAGTGGGGCGCCCACGAGGCGATGCCGCCCTACGCCAGGAAGAAGCGATTCCGTCCCTTCCCCCGCAAGACCCTGGTCGTGGTGGCCGGGGAGCCGGTCGACCTCAGCGCGTACGAGGGCGTCGAGCCCACCGCGGAGGTGCTGCGCGAGGTCACGGACGCGATCATGGACGCCATCACGGCGCTGCTCGCCGAGATCCGCGGCGAGACACCCCCGGCCAAGCGGTACGTTCACCGCAGAACGCCGTCCGTGCCCGCCGCGGAGGCACCACACGTACCGCAAGCGCCCCCTCGGGCGCCCGAGGAGGAGAGAACTGAGTGACACACGTCGCCGTCTACGGCAACGGCTCCTGGGGAACCGCCTTCGCCATGGTCCTGGCCGACGCGGGCTGCACGGTGACCCTCTGGGGCCGCCGCCCTGAGCTCGCCGAGGCCATCAACACCACCCGCGTCAACCCGGAGTACCTCCCCGGCGTCCAGCTCCCCGCGGCGATCCGCGCCACCGCCGACCCGGCCGAGGCCGCCAAGGCCGCCGGCGGCGCGGAGTTCGCCGTCTTCGCCGTGCCCTCCCAGACGCTGCGCGACAACCTCACCCGCTGGGCCGGGCTGCTGCCGCCCGACGCCGTCCTCGTCTCGCTGATGAAGGGCATCGAGCTCGGCACCGCGAAGCGGATGAGCGAGGTCATCGAGGACGTCACGGGCGCGGGCCCGGAGCGGATCGCCGTGCTCTCCGGCCCCAACCTCGCCCGCGAGATCGCCGAACGCCAGCCCGCCGCCTCGGTCGTCGCCTGCCGCGACGAGACCGTGGCCCGGCGCCTCCAGGCCGCCTGCCACACCCCGTACTTCCGGCCCTACACCAACACCGACGTGGTCGGCTGCGAACTCGGCGGCGCGGTGAAGAACGTGATCGCGCTCGCCGTCGGCATCGCCGAGGGCATGGGCCTGGGCGACAACGCCAAGGGCTCGCTGATCACGCGCGGCCTGGCCGAGACCACCCGGCTCGGGCTCGCCATGGGCGCCGACGCCCAGACCTTCGCGGGCCTGGCGGGCATGGGCGACCTCGTCGCCACCTGCTCCTCGCCGCTCTCGCGCAACCACACCTTCGGCACCAACCTCGGCCGCGGCATGACGCTTCGGGAGGCCATCGCCGTCACCCGCCAGACCGCGGAGGGCGTCAAGTCCTGCGAGTCCGTGCTCGAACTGGCCCGCCGTCAGGGCGTGGACATGCCGCTCACCGAGACCGTCGTGGGCATCGTGCACCACGGCAAGCCGCCGAAGGTCGCGCTCAAGGAGCTGATGTCCCGCACCGCCAAGCCCGAACACCGCTGAACGCTCCGCGGGATGTGCCGCATGGTGCCGTCGGCTGCCTGCGGGCTCGTCGTGGCTGGTCGCGCAGTTCCCCGCGCCCCTTTGGGGTCCGCTGCCGACCGCAGCGGACCCCGTACCCGCTTGGCCACCCCCGCCACCCCCGCCACCGCCGACACGGCCGCGCCCCCGCGGGCGTGACGCGGCCGGGCGCTGCCCCATTCGGTAGCCTCAGGGGAATATGAGTAGTGAGCCCACCCCCCAGCGCCCCAGGCGCGGCGCCAAGCCGCGCGTCGCCGTCGTCTTCGGCGGCCGCAGCTCCGAACACGGCGTCTCGGTCGTCACCGCGGGCGCCGTGCTGCGCGCCATCGACCGCACCCGCTACGACGTGCTGCCCATTGGCATCACCGCCGACGGCCACTGGGCGCTGACCGCCGACGATCCCGACCGCATGGCGATCGCCGAACGCAGCCTCCCCAGCGTCGAGCAGGTCGCCGAGCCCGGCGGGGGCGGCGTACTGCTCCCCGTGGAACCGGCCCGCCGCGAGGTCGTCTACGCCGAGGCAGGTGAGGTGCCCAAGGAGCTCGGCGACGTCGACGTCGTCTTTCCGCTGCTGCACGGCCCCTACGGCGAGGACGGCACGCTCCAGGGTCTGCTGGAGCTGTCGGGCGTGCCGTACGTGGGCGCGGGCGTGCTCGCCTCGGCGATCGGCATGGACAAGGAGTACATGAAGCGCGTCTTCGCCTCCTTCGGCCTGCCGGTCGGCCCGTACACCGTGATCCGCCCGCGCGCCTGGGAGCGGGACCCGGACGCCGTCCGCAAAACGATCGCCGAGTTCGCCGGCGACCACGGCTGGCCCCTGTTCGTCAAGCCCGCCCGCGCCGGCTCCTCCATCGGCATCTCCCGCGTCACCGGGCCGTCCGGCCTGGAGGAGGCCCTGGCGCAGGCCCGCCACCACGACCCGAAGATCATCGTCGAGGCGGCGGTGGCCGGCCGCGAGATCGAGTGCGGCGTGCTGGAGTTCCCCGGCGGACCGCGCGCCAGCGTGCCCGCCGAGATCCTCCCCGGCTCCGCCCACGACTTCTACGACTTCGAGGCGAAGTACATCGACTCCGCCGAGGGCGTCGTACCGGCACCGCTGAGCGAGGAGCAGACCGCGCGGGTGCGCGAGCTGGCGCTGGCCGCCTTCGAGGCCGCCTCCTGCGAGGGCCTGGCGCGGGCCGACTTCTTCCTGCGCGAGGACGGCGAATTCGTCATCAACGAGATCAACACCATGCCGGGCTTCACGCCGATCTCGATGTTCCCCCGGATGTGGCAGGCCAGCGGCGTGAGCTACCCCGAGCTGGTGGACCTGCTCATCCAGGCCGCGCTGCGCCGCTCCACCGGGCTGCGCTAGTGCGCTGGGCCCCGTCCGGGCGGCCGGGCCGCTACTCCGGCTCCTCGTACAGCGGGTCGAGCGGTATGTGCTCGTCGACGGCGTTCACGAGGTCGACCAGCGGGTTGCCCACCGTCTCGTAGTCGTCGGGCATGGTCACCTCGACGAAGACCCGGCGCCCGGTGGTGGTGGCGCGCACCCCGTCCGGCTCCTCCTCCAGCAGCCAGGACACCCCGTCCATCTCGAACGAGTCGGTCCCGTAGGGATCGTAGGTCTCGCTGCCCGGGGTGATGACCTCCGGACGCGGTACCCCGCAGCGCAGCACGATGGCCGGATCGCCCCACGCCGCGGCGTAGGGTGTGTCCTGATCCAGCGTGCCGCGCTCCTGCCCGGCCACCCGGTCCGGCAGATCCCGCGCCAGCTCCCGGCACGCCCGCGCCGCCTCGCCCTCCGGGGCGGGCACGTCCACGTCGGGGGAATCGCCGCCGGAGGTGCAGGAGACGAGCGCCAGGGTCAGGGCCAGGGTCACGACCGGGACCGGCAGGGCGCGGCGTACGGTGGAGATCACCCGGCGAGCATACGGGGTGCTACAGATGGACGACCGGGCACGTCAGGGTACGTGTGATACCGGGCACGCGCTGCACTTCGGCGACGACGAGACGGCCGAGATCGTCGACGGTGCCGGCCTCCGCCCGCACGATCACGTCGTAGGGCCCCGTGACATCCTCGGCCTGGATCACCCCGGGAATCTTGGAGATCACATCGGCCACCGCCGACGCCTTGCCCACCTCGGTCTGGATCAGGATGTACGCCTGTACCACGGGTCCTCCACAGCGGCTACGAGGAGCGGGGGCGCTACCGTAGCGCGTCATGACCTGCGCGGGGAGACGTCGGCCGCCGCGGATCGCGCCGGGTTGACTCCGGTCCGCGGCACGAGGAGACAAGAGGAGAGCTGAGTGAAGGGCAGTGTGGGGGAGCTCGGGGAGTTCGGGCTGATCCGGGAGCTGACCTCCCGGATCAGCGGCGCTCCCGCGGTGCGGCTCGGCCCCGGCGACGACGCGGCCGTGGTGGCCGCCCCGGACCGGCGGGTCGTCGCCAGCACCGACATCCTGCTGGAGGGGCGGCACTTCCGCCGGGACTGGTCCACCGCCTACGACGTCGGCCGCAAGGCGGCCGCCCAGAACCTCGCCGACATCGCGGCGATGGGCGCCGTGCCGACCGCCGTGCTGCTGGGCCTGGTGGTGCCCGCCGAACTCCCCGCCACCTGGCCGCTCGAGCTGATGGACGGCATCCGCGACGAGTCCCAGGCGGCCGGGGCCGGCGTGGCCGGCGGGGACGTGGTGCGCGGCGCGACCATCACCGTCTCCATCACCGCCCTCGGCGACCTGCGCGGCCGCGAGCCGGTGACCCGGTCGGGCGCCAGGACGGGCGACATCGTCGCCGTCACCGGCTGGCTGGGCTGGTCCGCCGCCGGATACGCCGTGCTCTCCCGCGGCTTCCGCTCGCCGCGCGCCTTCGTCGAGGCCCACCGCCGCCCCGAGCCGCCCTACGCCGCGGGCCCGGCCGGCGCCGCGCTCGGCGCCACCGCCATGACCGACGTCAGCGACGGGCTGATGGCCGACCTCGGGCACATCGCGCAGGCGAGCAAGGTGCGCATCGACATCCGCACCGCCTCGCTGGACGTGCCCGCGCAGATGGCCGACATCGGGCAGGCCGTGGGCGTCGACCCGCTGCACTGGGTCCTCACCGGCGGTGAGGACCACGCGCTCGTCGCCACCTTCCCGCCCGAGACCAAACTCCCCGCCCGCTGGCGCACCATCGGCGAGGTCCTCCCCGCCCGGCTGCGCGGCGCGGGCCCCGCCGGCCCGGGCGCGGCGGGCCAGGCCGCGCTGCCGCGGGTGACGGTGGACGGCGCGCCCTGGGACAAGGCGGGCGGCTGGGACCACTTCGGCACGCCCGAGCGGCCCTGAGCGGCCTGAGCGGCCCCGGCCCGGCCTCGCGCGGCCCGAGCCCGGCGGCGAGGGCCAACCGGGCGGCGGGAGCGCCGTCTTGCCCGCCGTGCGGCCGGAGTACCGTCTGAAGGCATGCGACACGCACCGCCCCGCGTTCTCACCGTCGCCGGCTCCGACTCCGGCGGCGGGGCCGGCATCCAGGCCGACCTGAAGACCATGCTGGCCCTCGGCACCCACGGCATGAGCGTCATCACCGCCGTCACCGCGCAGAACTCGCGAGGCGTGCAGGGCGCCTGGGAGCTCCCGGCCGAGGCGGTCGCCGCGCAGTTCCGCAGCGTCGTCGACGACATCGGGGTGCAGGCGGTCAAGACCGGGATGCTGGCCACGGCCGAGCTGGTCGAGACCGTCGCCGGACTGCTCGGCGGCACGGCCGCACCCGTCGTCGTCGATCCGGTCGGCGTCTCCAAGCACGGCGACCCGCTGCTGGCCGCCGACGCCCTCGACGCCGTCCGCACCAAGCTGCTGCCGGCGGCGACCGTGGCGACGCCCAACCTGCCGGAGGCCGCGCAGCTCACCGGCGTGCGGGTGGCGAGCGAGGACGACATGCGCCGCGCCGCCGCCGCGATCCTGTCCCACGGCCCGCGCTGGGCGTTGATCAAGGGCGGGCACCTGCCGGGCGAGTCCGCCACCGACCTGCTCACCGACGGCGCGGAGGAGCACTGGCTTCGAGCCCCGCGCCACCCCAACCGCCACACCCACGGCACGGGCTGCACGCTGGCCTCCGCCATCGCCTGCGAGCTGGCGAAGGGCGAGGCGGTGCCGGAGGCGGTCGCGGCGGCGAAGGGGTACGTGACGGGGGCCATCGCGGCCGGGTTCCCGCTGGGCGGCGGCATCGGCCCGGTGCACCACGGGCACCGCACGCACGGCCACCACACACACGAAGCCGGCCCACCGTCGTGACGAGACGATGGACCGGCCGGTGCGTTCAGGCGTGTTCGCGCGGCGCGCGCGAGGCGGGTTCGGTCAGCGCGGGACCTTGTCCGCCTTGATGCACGAGGTGCACACGTAGAGGCGCTTCGGCGTCCCGTTGACCACGGCCCGCACCCGCTGGATGTTGGGGTTCCAACGGCGTGGGGTGCGGCGGTGGGAGTGCGAGATACGGTTGCCGAAGCCCGGCCCCTTGCCGCAGAGATCGCAGTTGGCAGCCACGGGATTAACTCCAAAGACAGAAAAAGAACCAAGCAACCGGGGCAGCATACCGCGGGCCTTCCGGGCTGGTGAAATCGCCTAGGGTGCACCGGGGCCCGCCGCCCGACGCCGAGGAGGTCTTTCACGTGCCGCAGCCGCTCGACGCCGTGGCGGTACGGCGTTGGTGCCGGATCGCGCTGGACGCGCTGGGCCGCGCCCGCGAGGACATCGACGCCATCAACGTCTACCCCGTCCCGGACGGCGACACCGGCACCAACCTCTACCTGACCGTGGAGTCGGCCGACCAGGCCGTCGCGGCGGCCGAGGCCGCGGCCCCCACACTGGCCGACGCGGTCCGCGCCATGGCCCACGGCGCGCTGATCGGCGCCCGCGGCAACTCCGGCACGATCCTCGCCCAGCTGCTGCGCGCCATGGCCGAGGAACTCGCCGCCCACCCGGAGCCCGCCCCGGCGGAGGCGCTGCGCGCCGCGCTGCGACGGGCGGCGGGCGCGGCGTACGCGGCGGTGGCGCACCCGGTCGAGGGCACCATGCTGACCGTGGCGCGGGCGGCGGCCGACGAGGCCGGCGCCGTGGCGGCGCGGGCGGGCACCGCCGAGGTGGCGGCGGCGGCCTGCGCCGGGGCGCGGAAGGCGCTGGCGGCGACCCCGGACCAGCTCGCGGTGCTCGCCGAGGCGGGGGTGGTCGACGCCGGCGGCAGCGGGCTCCTCACGGTGCTGGAGGCCCTGGACGCCGCGCTCTCCGGGCGTTCCCCGCAGGCCGCCCCCCACCACGGCCTGGGCCAGCCGGCGGTACGCCCCGCCCCAGCCGTCCGCCCCCAGGCCCAGGCCCAGGCCCCGGCCGCGGCGGAGCACACCGCCGACGGTCACGCCGGATACGAGGTCATCTACCTGCTCGACGCGCCCGACGACGCCGTGCCCGCGCTGCGCCGCCGCCTCGACGCGCTCGGCGACTCCCTCGTGGTCGTCGGCGGCGACGGCCTGTGGCACGTCCACGTGCACACCGCCGAGCCCGGCGCGGCCGTCGAGGCGGGCGTGGAGGCCGGACGGCCGCACCGCATCCGCATCACCTGGCTCGCCGCCACCGCCCCCCACCCCGAGCGGCGCCCCGAGCCCGCCGCCCGCGCCGTCGTCGCGGTCGTGCCGGGCGACGGCCTGGCGGGCCTGTGCGAGGAGGCGGGCGCCCACGTGCTGATCACGCGCCCCGGGGAGCCGCCGGGCAGCGGCGAGCTGACCGCGGCGATCCAGAGCGCCCACGCCCGCGAGGTCATCGTGCTGCCCAACGACGAGGCGCTGTGGCACGCGGCCGGCGCCGCCGCCGAGCAGGCCCGCGCCGAGGGCGCGCGGGTCGCGGTCATCCCCACCCGCTCCCCGGTGCAGGGCATCGCCGCCCTCGCCGTGCACGTGCCGGAACGCCGCTTCGACGAGGACGTCGTCGCCATGACCTCGGCCGCCGGGACCACCCGCTTCGGCGAGGTCGCCGTCGCCGACCGGGAGTCGTGGACGATGGCGGGCATCTGCCAGGCCGGGGACGTGCTGGGGCTGGTCGAGGGCGATGTGGCCGTCATCGGCGACGACCTGGCGCGGGTCGCGGGCGAGGTGCTGGAGCGGATGCTGTCGGCCGGCGGCGAGCTCGTCACCCTCGTGCTCGGCGCGGACGCCCCGGCCGGGCTCGCCGACGGGCTGCTGGACCGCGTGCGCCGGGGCCACCTGGGCGTGGACATCGTGGTCTGCGAGGGGCGGCAGGGCACGCCGCTGCTCATCGGCGTCGAGTAGCACCGCGGGCGGTACGGGCGTGCGGGCCGCGTGCCGTGTGCCTGCGGCCCGGCTGCGGCCGGCTGTCGGACCCGTGGTGTGCAATAGACAGCGTGACCGCCCCGCACCAGCCCGCACCCCGGCCCACCCGGACCCAGCTGATGGACACCCCGCTCGGCAAGGTCGTCGGCGGCACCACCGCGAGGGTCATGGGCGAGCACCTCGGCCTGCGCACCGTCGGCGACCTGCTGCACCACTACCCGCGGCGGTACGCCGAGCGGGGCGAGCTGACCCGGCTGGCCGACCTGCCGCTCGACGAGCACGTCACCGTCGTCGCCGAGGTCGCCGACGCCCGCCTGATCAGCTTCAACCGGGGCCGGGGCCAGCGCCTGGAGGTCACCCTCACCGACGGCAGCGGCAGGCTGCGGCTGGTCTTCTTCGGCCGCCCCGCCCACCACCACAAGAGGGAGCTGGTGCCCGGCCGGCGCGGCATGTTCGCGGGCAAGGTCTCCGTCTTCCGCCGCCAGCTCCAGCTCGCCCACCCGGCGTACCAGCTCCTCGGCGGCGGCAGCGCCGACGGCCGTGACGGCGGTGACGGTGGCGCCGCCGACGCGGAGGCGGTCGAGGAGTTCGCCGGACGCCCGCTGCCGCTGTACCCGGCCTGCCGGCAGCTGGAGTCCTGGCGCATCGCCAAGGCCGTCGACGTGGTGCTGGCCTCGATGGAGGCCGCCGAGTGGGAGGGCCTGACCGACCCGCTGCCCGGGCGGCTGCGCGCCGAGCGCGGGCTGATCCCGCTGCCCGAGGCGTTCCACAAGATCCACCGGCCGCGCGCGAAGGGCGACATCGCCGCCGCCCGGGCCCGGCTGAAGTGGGACGAGGCGTTCGTCCTCCAGGTCGCCCTGGCGAGGCGGCGCCGCGCCGCCGCGCAGCTGCCCGCCGCCCCCCGTCTCCCCGCCCCCGACGGCCTGCTCCACGCCTTCGACGCCCGGCTGCCCTTCGAGCTCACCGAGGGCCAGCGCCGCGTCAGCCACGAGATCCTCGGCGACCTGGCCGCCGAGCACCCCATGCACCGGCTGCTGCAGGGCGAGGTCGGCAGCGGCAAGACGCTGGTGGCGCTGCGCGCGATGCTGGCCGTCGCCGACTCCGGCGGCCAGTCGGCCCTGCTGGCGCCCACCGAGGTGCTCGCCCAGCAGCACCACCGCTCCATCACCGAGATGATGGGCGACCTCGCCGAGGGCGGCCTGCTCGGCGGCTCCGAGCGCGGCACCAGGGTGGTGCTGCTGACCGGCTCGATGGGCGCCCAGGCCCGCCGCCGCGCGCTGCTGGAGGCGGCCACGGGCGAGGCCGGGATCGTCGTCGGCACGCACGCGCTCATCGAGGAGACCGTCCGCTTCCACGACCTGGGGCTCGTCGTCGTCGACGAGCAGCACCGCTTCGGCGTCGAGCAGCGGGACGCCCTGCGCGCCAAGGGCGAGCGCCCGCCGCACCTGCTGGTGATGACGGCGACCCCGATCCCGCGCACGGTCGCCATGACCGTCTTCGGCGACCTGGAGACCTCCGTGCTGGACGAGCTGCCCGCCGGGCGCTCGCCGATCGCCAGCCACCTGGTGCCCGCCGCCGACAAGCCGCACTACCTGACGCGGGCCTGGCAGCGGGTCCGCGAGGAGGTCGAGGCCGGACACCAGGCGTACGTGGTCTGCCCGCGCATCGGCGACGAGGGCGACAACGCGAAGGAGAGCGGCGGCACGGAGGGCGCCGAGCGGCCGCCGCTGGCGGTCACGGACGTCGCCGCCGAGCTGGCCGAGGGGCCGCTCGACGGGCTGCGGGTCGGCGTGCTGCACGGCCGGATGGCGCCCGAGGCCAAGGACGAGGAGATGCGCGCCTTCGCCGTCGGGGAGCTGGACGTGCTCGTCGCCACCACCGTCATCGAGGTGGGGGTCAACGTGCCGAACGCCACCGTGATGGTGATCATGGACGCCGACCGGTTCGGCGTCTCCCAGCTCCACCAGCTGCGCGGCCGGGTCGGGCGGGGCTCGGCGCCCGGGCTGTGCCTGCTCGTCACCGAGGCGCCCGAGGCCAGCGCGGCGCGCGCCCGGCTGGCGGCGGTCGCGGAGACGCTGGACGGCTTCGCGCTCTCCCGCATCGACCTGGAGCAGCGCCGCGAGGGCGACGTGCTGGGCCAGGCGCAGTCGGGCGGGCGCAGCAGCCTGCGGATGCTGGCCGTCATCGCCGACGAGGAGATCATCGAGGCGGCCCGCGCGGAGGCCGCGGCGCTGGTCGCCCGCGATCCGGAGCTGACCGCGAACCCGGGGCTGCGCACCGCGCTCGACGCCCTGCTCGACGCCGAGCGCGAGGAGTTCCTCGACAAGGGCTGAGCCCCCGGGCCGCGGCCCGCGCACGTGCAGGTGCCCGTGCACGTGCCTTCAAGCTCTTAACGGGTGTCGCGCGGCTCCCCTAACTCCCTTGGCAGGGCTACGGTATGGCGCGGGGCCGGGGGAGTCTGCCGGCCCTCGATGGCAGGGGGAGAGGCCGAGGGGCCTCGCACCGGGAGGATGCCGCGATGAGTGATCAGCCGGGCTCGTGGCCCGAGGGGCACGATCCCTCGGTGGAGGAGCTGGAGGCGCTGTTCGCGCTGGAGTCCGCGCCGCGCGGCGGCAGGCCGGTGGCGCGCGCGGCGGCGGAGTGGTGCGCCGCGGGCGGCGGCCGGTGGCCGGGCAGGCCGGAGTATCCCGGTCTTGACGCCTGGGAGCACGCGCGGCGCCTGCTGCGCCGGGCGGTCAACGCCGACCGGCCGGGCCGGGAGGTGCTGCGGCGGCTGTCCCGCGCGCGGGCGTACGACATCGAGCGCCTGCCGGAGCCGGCCGGGCCGCTCGGCAGCGGTGGCTGGTGCGCGATCTACGAGCACGCCTTCCTCCTGGAGGACGACCGCGAGCTGTGCCTGTACGAGCTGGAGCACGACCTCACGCCCGACAGCCGGCTCGTCTGCGAGGTCTACGCCGACGAGGAGTCCGCCGCCAGCGCCGCGCGCCGCCACGCCCGCGCCCTCGGCGCCTGACGGCGCCTGGAAGCGGCGCGTTCCGGGCGCGTGATCGGGGCGTCGGACCCGGCGTATGACCGTGTCCCGACAACCTGGGGCCCCACCCGGCCGCGCCGCCTTCGAACCGTATAGCGTGGTTACCGACGGCTGACCCGAAGGCGCTGCGAGGACCCTCATGACGCGCGTGATCGCCGGCACGGCCGGCGGGCGGCGGCTGGCCGTGCCGCCCGGCAGCGGCACCCGCCCGACATCCGACCGGGCGCGGGAGGGGCTCTTCTCCACCTGGGCGGCGCTGCGCGGGCCCCTGGCCGGTGCCAGGGTCCTCGACCTGTACAGCGGCTCGGGCGCCGTCGGCCTCGAGGCGCTCTCCCGGGGAGCCGCGCACGCCCTGCTCGCCGAGTCCAACGCCCGGGCCGCCCGCACCATCCGGGAGAACATCCGAGCCCTCGGCCTGCCGGGGGCCGAGCTGCGCACCGCGCGCGCCGAGCAGCTCGCCGCCACCCCGCCGCCGCTGGAGCCCTACGACCTGGTCTTCCTCGACCCGCCCTACGAGGTGGGCGACGAGGCCCTCGGCACGCTGCTGCTCACGCTCCGCGCCGGGGGCTGGCTGGCGGCCGAGGCGCTGGTGACCGTGGAGCGGAGCACCCGGGGCGGCGCGTTCCGCTGGCCGGACGGCTTCGCGGCGCTGCGGGAGCGCCGTTACGGCGAGGGAACGCTCTGGCACGGCCGGGCGGCCTGATGGCGACCGGCCGGACCGCGCACACAGACCACACGACAGACCCGAAGACCGACCGGACGACTGACCGGAAGACCGAGGAGAAACCGTTGCGCCGCGCAGTCTGCCCGGGATCGTTCGATCCCATCACCAATGGCCACCTCGACATCGTGGCCCGCGCCTCGAAGCTCTACGACGCGGTCCACGTCGCCGTGATGGTCAACACGTCCAAGCAGGGCCTGTTCACCATCGAGGAGCGCATCGCGCTCATCGAGGAGTGCACCAGCGAGTACGGCAACGTCACGGTCGAGTCCTTCCACGGCCTGCTGGTCGACTACTGCAAGCAGCGCGACATCCCGGCCATCGTCAAGGGCCTGCGCGCCGTCAGCGACTTCGACTACGAGCTGCAGATGGCCCAGATGAACAACGGCCTCAGCGGCGTCGAGACGCTCTTCATCCCCACCAACCCCGTCTACAGCTTCCTGTCGTCCAGCCTGGTCAGGGAGGTCGCCGCCTGGGGAGGGGACATCTCCCACCTCGTCCCCGAGCCCGTGCTGCGCGCCCTCGCCGGCAAGCTGCGGCCGCAGGAGGGGCCTGGGGACTCCGGGAACTGACCGGAACGCGCCCCGCGCCGGGGACCCGCCCGGGCGCGGATGGCCGTACAGTCGCTTCTCGTGGAAGCACATTCCGTGGACGTACAGCAGAAGCTCGACGAGATCGTGGCCGCGGTCCAGGGCGCCAAGGGCATGCCCATGTCGGCATCCTGCGTGATCAACCGCACCGACCTGCTCACTCGCCTCGAAGAGGTCCGCCAGGCGCTGCCGGGCTCCCTCGCCCAGGCCCAGGTGGTGCTCGGCGACCGCGAGCAGGTCGTCGCCGAGGCCCAGGCCGAGGCCCGGCGCATCGTCGAGGCCGCCCACGCCGAGCGCGGCACCCTCGTCGAGAACACCGCCGTCGCCCAGCAGGCGCAGGCCGAGGCGTCCCGCATCCTGGCCGAGGCCCGCCGCGAGGCCGCCGAGGTCAAGGCGGAGGCCGACGACTACGTCGACAGCAAGCTGGCGAACTTCGAGGTCGTCCTCGGCAAGACGATCGGCTCGGTCGACCGCGGCCGGGAGAAGCTCCTCGGCCCCGGCCGGGGCGACCCGCAGGAGCTGCTGGAGCGCGCCGACGCCTACGTGGAGGCCCAGTTCGCCGCCATCGAGGCGGTGCTGCGCAAGACCCTGGAGGCCGTCGGACGCGGGCGGCAGAAGCTCACCGGCCACCGCCCCGCCGACGAGCTGGGCGAGCAGTTCCCCGGCCAGGAGGAGCGCGGCGGCTCCGGGGCGTACTACGAGTCCGGCGCCGAGCAGGACACCTACGAGTACCTCGGCGTGCCGCAGCCCGCCGCGGCGGCCGCGGCGGCGGCGACGGCGTACCCGCAGCAGGATGCCTACGCGGCCGCCGCCCCGCAGGCCGTCGACGGCGGCTACGGCCAGGAGGAGTACCAGCAGCAGGGGTACGCCTACGACCCGGGCGGCTACGCCCAGGACCCGTACGCCGCCCAGCAGGCCCAGGCCGCCCAGCAGCAGGACCCCTACGGCCAGCAGCCCGCCCAGCCCGACCCGGCGGCGTACGGCTACGACCAGCAGCCGCAGGCCGGGTACCAGGCCGCCGGCACGCTGGACGAGACGAGCCTGTTCGACACCGGGATGCTCGACGCCGAGCAGCTGCGCCGCTACGAGCAGGGCCACAGCTGAGCACCACCGAGCACCACCGAGCGACCACCGGCACGATTGGGCCGCCAGCGGCCCGTGAAGTATGCTGACACTTCGGTCGCGGCACGGTGATGGGTCGCGGCTGCCCGCCCGGCCCCTCTCCGAGGGGCCGTCCTGCGCGGGTCCTGGTCCCACGCAGGCCACCGAAGGCCATCGTCGAGAAAGCGGAAAGCCCTGAACGCCCCCCTTGACCACCGAGCCCCGCTCGTGTTCGACACGCGCGAGCTGGGGCGGCGGCCGGGTGCGCTCAAGCGGGCGTCACGCACCGTGCTGGCCCCCTCCGGCCTCGGCAACGAGGTTATCGGGGTGCCCTCCGGCGCCAAGCTGGAGGTGGAGCTGCGCATGGAGTCGGTGATCGAGGGAGTGCTGGTCACCGGCACCGCCCGGGCCCCGCTGGCGGGGGAGTGCGTCCGCTGCCTGGAGCCGCTGGCCGACGAGGCCGAGGCGGAGTTCCAGGAGATGTTCGCCTACCCTGACGCGGACGCCTACGGCGGCACCCAGGACACCGCCGGGGAGGCCGAGGCCGAGGAGGAGGAGTTCCTCCTGCAGGGCGACCTGTTCGACCTGGAGCCCCTGCTGCGGGACGCGATCGTCCTGTCGCTGCCGATGCGTCCGGTCTGCCGCGAGGACTGTCCGGGCCTGTGCCCCGACTGCGGGACCCCGCTGGCCGGCGACCCCGGCCATCACCACGACGACGCGGTCGACGTCCGCTGGGCGGCGCTGCGAGAGCTGGCTTCGGACATGCGCGAGCGCGAGCCCCGAGACCAGCACGACGAGCACGACGAGCACAACAGGCCCCCCCGCGCCAGCGGGGACGATTCACAGGAGAGGTAGCCGTGGCTGTCCCGAAGCGGAAGATGTCGCGCAGCAACACCCGCCACCGCAGGTCGCAGTGGAAGGCCGCTGTCCCGCACCTCGTGCGCTGCGAGCGCTGCCAGGAGCCCAGGCTGCAGCACACCGCCTGCGCCAACTGCGGCACGTACAGGCGTCGCCAGGTCCTCGAGGTCTGATCGGCGGGTGACAGGCTCCATGTCACACGCCAGGAGGTCGCAGCCCCAGGCGTCGGCGGACACAGCCTCGTCCCTTGCGGTTCTGGAAGGGCGGCTCGGCTACGAGCTCGAGACCGCCCTTCTGGTGCGTGCGCTGACGCACCGCAGCTACGCCTACGAGAACGGCGGTCTGCCCACCAACGAGCGGCTGGAGTTCCTCGGCGACTCCGTCCTCGGCCTGGTCGTCACCGACACGCTCTATCGCAAACACCCCGACCTCGCCGAGGGTCAGCTCGCCAAGCTGCGTGCCGCCGTGGTCAACGCCCGCGCGCTGGCCGAGGTGGCCCGGGGCCTCGGGCTCGGCTCGTTCGTCCGGCTGGGCCGGGGCGAGGAGGGCACCGGGGGCCGGGACAAGGCGTCGATCCTCGCCGACACCCTGGAGGCGGTGATCGGCGCGGTCTATCTGGACCGGGGACTGGCCGCCGCGGACGAGATGGTGCACCGGCTCTTCGATCCGGTCATCGAGCGCTCCTCGAACCTCGGCGCGGGCCTGGACTGGAAGACCAGCCTCCAGGAGCTGACCGCCGCCGAGGGCCTCGGCGTGCCCGAGTACATGATCACCGAGACCGGACCCGACCACGAGAAGACCTTCACTGCTGCCGCCCGTGTCAGTGGCGAGACCTACGGCACCGGCACAGGCCGCAGCAAGAAGGAGGCGGAGCAGCAGGCCGCCGAGACCGCCTGGCGCGCGATCCGCGCCAGCCTCGACGGCGAGCGGGACGGTCAGCACGACGGCGGGG
The DNA here is from genome assembly GCF_052246635.1 of Streptomyces sp. 6N223. Taxonomy (NCBI): domain Bacteria; kingdom Bacillati; phylum Actinomycetota; class Actinomycetes; order Kitasatosporales; family Streptomycetaceae; genus Streptomyces; species Streptomyces sp. 6N223. The sequence continues at coordinate 48,718 of NZ_JBQQCA010000016.1, forward strand.
CGGGCGTTGCCTGAGCTGCCGGAGGTGGAGGTCGTCCGCCGCGGCCTGGAACGCTGGATCAGCGGGCGTACGATCGCCGCCGCCCAGGTGCTGCACCCGCGTGCCGTGCGCCGTCACCTGGCCGGAGCGGAGGACTTCGCCGCCCGGCTGTCGGGCCGGCGCGTCGCCGTGGCGCGCCGCCGCGGCAAGTACCTGTGGCTCCCGCTCGGCGACCCGGGCGACGGCGACGGCGAGGGCCCGGCTGGTCCCGCGGAGTATGCCCTGCTCGCGCACCTCGGCATGAGCGGCCAGCTCCTCGTCCAGCCGGGGCAGCGGCCCGACGAGAAGCACCTGCGGGTCCGCATCGGCTTCGCCGACGCCGCCCGGGGCGAGCTGCGCTTCGTCGACCAGCGCACCTTCGGCGGGCTCTCGGTCCACCCGGTCACGGCCGAGGGGCTGCCCGAGGTCATCGCGCACATCGCGCCCGACCCACTGGACCCGGCGTTCGACCCCGGCGCCTTCCACGCCGCGCTGCGCCGGCGCGCCACCACCCTCAAGCGGGCGCTGCTGGACCAGTCGCTCATCAGCGGCATCGGGAACATCTACGCCGACGAGGCGCTGTGGCGCGCGCGCCTGCACTACGAGCGGCCCACCGCGACCCTGAGCCGGGCCAGGACCGACGAGCTGCTCACCCACGTGCGCGAGGTGCTAGCCGCCGCGCTGTCGCAGGGCGGCACAAGCTTCGACAGCCTGTATGTGAACGTCAACGGCGAATCGGGATACTTCGACCGCTCCCTCAACGTCTACGGCCGCGAGGGCAGGCCCTGCCGCCGCTGCGGCACGCCCGTCCGGCGCCGCGCCTGGACCAACCGCTCCAGCTACTTCTGTCCCCGCTGCCAGCGCCCGCCGCGCGCCGTGTGACGGACGCTCAGCCGCGCCTGGGAGCAGCCGGTCTCAGTACCCGAAGTCCTGGGTCCACCAGGGGCCGCCGTCCGCTATGTGCACGCCGATGCCTATCGTGCGGAAGTCGCAGTTGAGGATGTTGGCCCGGTGCCCCTCGCTGTTCATCCAGGCGTCCATCACCGCCCGCGCGTCGGGCTGGCCCCAGGCGATGTTCTCGCCGCCCAGGTTGTCTATGCCGGCGGCGGCCGCCCGGTCCCAGGGGTCGCGCCCGTCCGGGTCGGTGTGGTCGAAGTAGCCGCGCTCGGCCATGTCCCGGCTGTGGTCGGCGGCCAGCCGCGCCAGCGCGGCGTCGCGCACCAGCGGCTGGCAACCCGCCTGGGCGCGCTCCTCGTTGACGAGGACCAGCACCTCGTCGGCCGCGACCGTCTCCGGGTCGGCGGTCGGCGTGGGGTCCTCCCCGGCCGGCGGGCTGGTCGGCTCCGGCTCGGGTTCGGGCTCCGGCGACTCGCTGGCCGGCTCGGGCGGGGGCGCGGTGGTGGCGGGCGAGGAACTGGGCTCGCGCGACGGCGTCGAGGTCTCCCGGTCCTCCTCGGCTGGCCCTCCAGCCGAGGTCTCAGCGGCGGGCTCGCTCCTCTCGGCCGCCGTCTCCCGATCTTCCTCCCCGCCGCCGTCGGCGAGCTCCTCGGCCGCCGTCCCGTCGGTCTCCAGCGCCGGCGAGGGCGAGGCGCCGTCGAACGGCCAGGTGCTGGGGCGCTGGTTCTGCGAGCGCACGTCGGTGGAGTCGTCCTGCACCAGGCGTTCGGCGACGCTCGGCAGCAGCCCGGTGCCCACCGCCACGGCGCCGACCGTCAGCGCGGCCGAGGCGCCGAGCAGGCCGGTACGCCTGTGCGCGGACCGCCGGTGCGCGCCCCGGTGCCGGCGTCCTCCGCCTCGGACTTGACTGTTCGTGGTGACCGGCGCCGCGTGGGGGCCGGAACGGCGATGGCGTCCCATCGGCGGCACCGTCCTCGTTCGCTCGTCAATAAACCAACCCAAAACTCACCCGAATGGGTGATGTTCTGCCGCGTGACTGTACGGCATGGGGAGGCGTGGGGGAGTCCTCGAAACGGAAATGGCGGGATAGCGTGCGTCACATGCAGCGACCCACACCACCCGCCGCCGACGGCCCCGCAGATGGCCCCGGCCAGGACGCCGCGCGCCTGACCGCCTGGGTCCGCGGCCAGGTCCAGGGCGTCGGCTTCCGCTGGTACACCCGCGCCCAGGCGCTCGCCATCGGCGGGCTGCGCGGCTTCGCCCGCAACCACCGCGACGGCCGGGTCGAGGTCGTCGCCGAGGGCCCACGAGACCGCTGTGCGCGGCTCCTTGACTGGCTGCGGACGGGCGACACGCCCGGAAGGGTCGAGGGCGTGACCGAGATATGGGACACACCCCGGGGCGGCTACGCCGACTTCGACATCCGCTGAGCGAACCCCCGCCCCGGCACCGGAAAGTGCCGGAAACTGCTTGCCAACCCCGCTCCGACGTGCAAGGCTGCCGCCACGATCACCCGAGCGGCACCGCCACCGGGCCCAGAGGGAACACGCCGAAGCCGCCTGCGCGGATCACCCGGGCGGCGTCGGCCCCGGCGATACGCGGTGTGATCGTGTTGACCGTCCCACTTTTTGGTGAGACGCTGAAAGTCCCGCGCATCTCGGCTGTGTGGCCCCCAAATCACCACGCCGAGCACCCGTCGCGGGCGTTATCCCTCACGACCCACCAACGGCTTCGGTCGGTCACTCAGTGTGGAGGACCATCCATCATGGCAAAGGCGCTTCTCGGTCACGTCGGCGGCTCCGACCCCCGAGTCCTCGCCGAGATGCGACGGCTTCAGCAGCGCGTCCAGGACCTGGAGACCCAGCTTCTCCGTGTCCAGGCGGAGAACGACGCGCTGGCCGCCGCCGCTCGGCACAGGGACCCGGTGCTCAACGGCATCGACGTGCCCAAGGCTGAGCCCGCGCTCACCTGACCTCAACGGAGAGGCAGACAAGGGCTCACGCTTCAGCGGAGCAACTGCAAGGGACGCTTCGGCGTCCCTTCATCATGTTCGGCCCCCGCAGGTCAGGCACCCCGACCGCACCAGTGATGCTGATCGGCTGTTTCCGCTCGGCTTTGCTCGGCTTCTGGTCTGGCTTACTGACTGATGTGCCCTTCATCCTCCGCGTCGAAACGACTAACCCGTGAACAACGCCGGGTAAAGTCGCACGGCGTGCACCTCAAGACCCTGACCCTGCGCGGCTTCAAGTCCTTCGCGTCTGCCACGACGCTGCGCTTCGAGCCCGGCATCACCTGCGTGGTGGGCCCGAACGGGTCGGGCAAGTCCAACGTCGTCGACGCCCTCTCCTGGGTCATGGGCGAGCAGGGCGCCAAGTCGCTGCGCGGCGGCAAGATGGAGGACGTCATCTTCGCCGGCACCGCCGGTCCCGCCGGCCGGCAGCCGCTCGGCCGCGCCGAGGTCTCCCTCACCATCGACAACTCCGACCGCGCCCTGCCCATCGACTACACCGAGGTCACCATCACGCGGACGATGTTCCGCAACGGCGGCAGCGAGTACCAGATCAACGGCGACACCTGCCGCCTGCTCGACATCCAGGAGTTGCTCTCCGACTCCGGCATCGGCCGCGAGATGCACGTCATCGTCGGCCAGGGCCAGCTCGACTCGGTCCTCCACGCCGACCCCACCGGCCGCCGCGCGTTCATCGAGGAGGCCGCCGGCGTTCTCAAGCACCGCAAGCGCAAGGAGAAGGCGCTGCGCAAGCTCGACGCCATGCAGGCCAACCTCGCCCGGGTCCAGGACCTCACCGACGAGCTGCGCCGCCAGCTCAAGCCGCTGGGCCGCCAGGCCGCCGTCGCCCGCCGCGCCGCCGTCATCCAGGCCGACCTCCGCGACGCCCGCCTCCGCCTCCTCGCCGACGACCTCGTCGCCCAGCGCGAGGCGCTCGCCGCCGAACTCGCCGACGAGACCGCCCTCCGCGAACGCAAGCAGGCCGCCGAGGCGCAGCTCGCCGAGGCGCTGGCCCGCGAGGCCGAGCTGGAGGAGCAGGTGAGCGCCCTCACCCCCCGGGTGCGGGACGCCCAGCAGACCTGGTACCAGCTCTCCCAGCTCGCCGAGCGGGTCCGGGGCACGGTCAGCCTCGCCGAGGCCAGGGCCACCAGCGCCGCCGCCGAGGAGCCCGAGGAGCGGCGCGGCCGGGACCCCGACGACCTGGCCCGCGAGGCCGCCCGCGTCCGCGAGCAGGAGGCCGAGCTGACGGCCGCTCACGAGGCCGCGACCCGCGCGCTGGACGACACCGTCGACCACCGGGCCGAACTCGAACGCCGGCTCGCCGAGGAGGAGCGGGGCCTGCGGGACGCCACCCGCGCCATCGCCGACCGCCGCGAGGGACTGGCCCGCCTCCAGGGCCAGGCCGGCGCCGCCCGCAGCCGCGCGGCCTCCGCCCAGGAGGAGATCGGCCGTCTGGCCGACGCCCGCGACCAGGCCCGCGAGCGCGCCGCCGCCGCCCAGCGCGAGCACGACGAACGCCGCGCCGAGGTCGACGGCCTGGAGGCGGACGACACCGCGCTCGCCGAGGAGCTCAGCGCCGCCAGGGAGGAACTCGCCGAGGCCGAGACCGCCGCCCGCGCCGCCCGCGAGGCCGTCACGGCGGCCGAGCGGGAGCGTGCCGCCATCGCCGCCCGCCACGACGCCCTCGCCCTCCAGCTCCGCCGCAAGGACGGCACCGGCGCCCTGCTCGGCGCGGGCGACCGGCTGGCCGGGCTGCTCGGCCCGGCCGCCGAACTGCTCTCCGTCACCCCCGGGTTCGAGGTGCCGCTCGCCGCCGCCCTCGGCTCGGCCGCCGACGCCGTCGCCGTGGACGGCCCGGCCACCGCCGCCGAGGCGCTGCGGCTGCTGCGCAAGCACGACGCGGGCCGCGCCGCCCTGCTGCCCGGCGGCGCCCCGCCGGAGCCCGAGCCCGACGGCCCCGGGACGCCCCCCGGCGTGCCCCGCGCCGCCGACCTGGTGCGCGGCCCGGCGGAGCTGATGCCCGCCGTACGCCGGCTGCTGCGCGGCGTCGTGGTGACGGGCTCCCTGGAGGACGCCGAGGAGCTTCTCGCCGCCCACCCCGCGCTGACGGTGGTCACCGCCGAGGGCGACGTGCTCTCCCGCCACCTCGTCCACGGCGGCTCGGCCGGCGCCCCCAGCCAGCTGGAGGTCCAGGCGCAGGTCTCCGAGGCCGCCGCCGGGCTGCGCGAGCTGGCCGCCCGCTGCGTGGAACTGGCCGAGGCCCAGGAGCGTGCCCGCGAACGCCGCCGCGCCTGCGCGGCCCGCGCCGAGGAACTCGCCCAGCGGCAGGCCCGCGCCGAGCGCGCCCGGTCCACGGTCGCGCAGGACCTCGGGCGCCTGGCGGGCCAGGCCCGCGCCGCCGCGGGCGAGGCCGAGCGCGCCGCGGCCGCCGTGACCCGCGCCGAGGAGGAGCTGGCCCGCACCCTCGGGCGGGCCGAGGAGCTCGCCGAACGCCTCGCCGTCGCCGAGGAGGCCGCCGAGGTCGAGGAGGAGCCGGACACCTCACTGCGCGACCGGCTCGCCGCCGACGGCGCCAACGCCCGGCAGACCGAGATGGAGGCCCGCCTCCAGGTCCGCACCCTTGAGGAACGCCTCAAGGGCCTGGCCGGCCGCGCCGACGGCCTCGACCGCGCCGCCGCCGCCGAGCGCGAGGCCCGCGCCCGCGCCGCCCAGCGCCGCGCCCGCCGCCGCCACGAGGCCGCCGTCGCCACCGCCGTCGCCTCCGGCGCCCGCCAGCTCCTGGCCCACGTCGAGGCGTCCCTGGCGCGCGCCGAGGCGGAGCGCGCCGAGGCGGAGCGGGCCAAGGCCGAACGCGAACGCCTCCTGACCGCCGAGCGCAACCAGGGCCGCGACCTCAAGGCCGAACTCGACAAGCTCACCGACTCCGTGCACCGCGGCGAGGTGCTGGGCGCGGAGAAGCGTCTGCGCATCGAGCAGCTCCAGGAGCGCGCCCTGACCGAGCTCGGCGTCGAGTCCGACGTGCTGGCCCGCGAGTACGGCCCCGACCAGCCGGTGCCGCCCTCCCCGCCCGCCGAGGGCGAACAGCTCCCCGAGGACCCCGACCACCCGCGGAACCGGCCCAGGCCCTTCGACCGCGCCGAGCAGGAGAAGCGCCTGAAGTCCGCCGAGCGTGCCTACAAGCAGCTCGGCAAGGTCAACCCCCTCGCCCTGGAGGAGTTCGCCGCCCTGGAGGAGCGTCACCAGTTCCTCAGCGAGCAGCTGGACGACCTGAAGAAGACCCGCGCCGACCTCCTCCAGGTCGTCAAGGAGGTGGACGAGCGGGTCGAGCAGGTCTTCAGCGCGGCGTACGAGGACACAGCCCGCGAGTTCGAGGGCGTCTTCTCCCGCCTCTTCCCCGGCGGCGAGGGGCGGCTGGTGCTCACCGACCCGGCGAACATGCTCACCACCGGCGTCGAGGTGGAGGCCCGGCCGCCGGGCAAGAAGGTCAAGCGCCTGTCACTGCTCTCCGGCGGCGAGCGCTCCCTGACCGCGGTCGCGCTGCTGGTGTCCATCTTCAAGGCCCGGCCGAGCCCGTTCTACGTGATGGACGAGGTCGAGGCCGCACTCGACGACACCAACCTCCAGCGGCTGATCCGGATCATGGAGGAGCTCAAGGACAGCTCCCAGCTGATCGTGATCACCCACCAGAAGCGCACCATGGAGGTGGCGGACACGCTCTACGGCGTCTCCATGCAGGGTGACGGCGTCTCGAAGGTCATCAGCCAGCGGCTCGGCTGAGCGGCACCGGGACCGGCCGGGCAACGCCCGCCACGCGCCGCCGTGCGCGTCGGCGCTACCTTAGGACCCGTTGCCCCTCCTCCGTGCGCCAGGCACAGCTAGGACACCGATGGACATCCTCATCATCGCCGCCGTCATCGTCGTGGTGGCCGTCGCCGCGGCCGGCGGGCTGCTGGTCGGCCGCCGCGGCCGCCGGGCCCCTTCCGCGGAACGCCGCGCGCCCGCCGACGCCACCCGCGCCACCGCGCCCGCCGAGGCGCGCGTCGGAGAGGAGGGAGCCGAGGCCGCCACCGAGGAGGCGCGGCGCACCGTCGAGGACGTGGGGCCGCCCGCCGGGCCGGAGGCCCCGGCCGCCGCCCCGCCCGAGGCGCCGCCGATCGAGGTCCCCGAGCCCACCGCGGGCCGGCTGGTCCGGCTGCGCGCCCGTCTCGCCCGCTCGCAGAACACCCTCGGCAAGGGCCTGCTGACGCTGCTCTCCCGGGAGCGGCTGGACGACGAGACGTGGGAGGAGATCGAGGACACCCTGCTCACCGCCGACGTGGGCGTCGCCCCCACCCAGGAGCTGGTCGGGCGGCTGCGCGAGCGCGTGCGGGTGCTGGGCACCCGCAGCCCCGAGGAGCTCAAGGCCCTGCTGCGCGAGGAGCTGCTGCGGCAGGTGGGCACCGACCTGGACCGCACCGTCCACACCGAGGGCGGCGTGTCGGCGGACGGCGAGGAGCGCCCGGCCGTCATCCTCGTCGTCGGCGTCAACGGCGCCGGCAAGACCACTACCACCGGCAAGCTCGCCCGCGTCCTGGTCGCCGACGGCCGGTCGGTAGTGCTCGGCGCCGCCGACACCTTCCGCGCCGCCGCCGTCGACCAGCTCCAGACCTGGGGCGAGCGCGTCGGCGCGCGCACCGTGCGCGGCCCGGAGGGCGGCGACCCCGCCTCCGTCGCCTTCGAGGCGGTGCGCGAGGGCATCTCGGAGGGCGCCGACGTGGTGCTGGTGGACACCGCCGGTCGGCTGCACACCAAGACCGGCCTCATGGACGAGCTGGGCAAGGTCAAGCGGGTGGTGGAGAAGCACGGCCCGGTCAGCGAGGTGCTGCTGGTCCTCGACGCCACGACCGGGCAGAACGGCCTGGTGCAGGCCCGGGTGTTCGCCGAGGTGGTCGACATCACCGGCATCGCGCTCACCAAGCTGGACGGCACCGCCAAGGGCGGCATCGTGGTGGCCGTGCAGCGCGAGCTGAGCGTGCCGGTCAAGCTCGTCGGGCTCGGCGAGGGCTCGGACGACCTGGCGCCCTTCGAGCCGGAGGCGTTCGTGGACGCGCTGCTCGCGTAGCTGCTCGCCGCGCGGGCTCCGCCCGGCCGCCGCCGCCTGATCCCTCGGGGGTGCCCGGGAGCGGCCTTCAACCCCCGGAGGCGACCTGCGCCGCACGGTGGCAGACGTACGCCAGCGTGCCGAGCAGCAGCCGCGCCTGCGGCGGCGCGGCGGCCGTCTCCAGGTCGGGCGCGCGCAGCCACCGCACCGCGCCGCGCCCGCCGTGGTCCGAGGGCGGCGCGGTGATGTGCCCGCCCGGGCCCAGGCCCCGCAGGTCCAGCGAGGCGCCGTCCCAGCCCGTGCGGTACAGCAGCTCGGGCAGCGCGGCGGCGGCGCCGGGCGCCACCAGGAACCATGCCCGCCCGTGCGGCGCCAGCGCCACCGGCCCCAGCGGCAGCCCCATCCGCTCAAGCCGCGGCAGCGCCAGCCGCCCGGCCGCCGCGGCAACCTCGATCACGTCGAAGGCGGCCCCGGTCGGCAGCAGCACCGTCGCCCCCGGCCAGTGGGTGGCCGCGTCCGACCACGCGGCGAGCGCCCGCTCCAGGGGCGTGCCCGCCGGGATGACGAGCCCGGGGTCGAGCGGGTGGGCGCCGGGCGCGCCGCAGTCGGCGCTGCCGCAGGAACAGCCGGGCCGCGCCTGCCCCGGTGCGCGCCGGGCGCTCGCGCCCGGCATCACGTCCCAGCCCCACAGGCCGGTGTACTCCGCGACGGCCGTGCCGACCGGGGAGCGGCGGGAGGTGCGCCGCAAGCCGCCGATCGTGAAACCCATGCCCTCTCCAACGGGTGCCGTGTGCCGGGGGTTACGGCGGGTGGCGGTGGCCTTGGGGGAGTGCGTTCGACGGTCTGCGCCCCCAAAATGCTTCGCTCCGCCCGGTGTCGAACATCCTGGGTACAAGTGAAGCGCGTGCGGGGGGCATGAGGTTCCTTCGAAGGGGTGGCGAATGGTGGCGATTGAGACTTGCCACTCGCCACGCCAGTGATCATAGGATTACTTTCGGTGTAGGCTTTGACGGCTTGTCAGCATGGCATGGGGGCGTGACAGTGAGCGGCAACGGTGGCGCCGGCGCGGGCATTTCGGCCAAGCGGCCCAACGAGCGCCTGATGTCGTGGTTTCAGCGCAGCGGCTGGTCCAAGGGCGAGCTCGCCCGGCAGGTGAACCGCCGCGCGCGGCAGCTCGGCGCCCACCACATCAGCACCGACACCTCCCGCGTGCGGCGCTGGCTGGACGGCGAGCAGCCGCGCGAGCCGATACCGCGCATTCTCTCCGAGCTGTTCTCCGAGCGCTTCGGATGCGTCGTCAGCATCGAGGACCTCGGACTGCGCTCGGGCCGCCAGTGCGCGGCGGTCTCCGGCATCGACCTGCCCTGGGCGGGCGCGCAGACCGTCGCGCTGATCAACGAGTTCTCCCGCAGCGACCTGATGCTGGGCCGGCGCGGCTTCCTCGGCAGCTCGCTGACGATGTCGGCCGGGCCCGGCCTGATCGAGCCGATGCAGCGCTGGCTCGTCCCGTCGGCCGCGGAGCCGGAGCAGCCCGACGGGCCCGACACCGGGCGGCTGATGGCGTTGCCCGCCCAGAGCCGCGACGCCGGGCGGCGCCAGGGCAGGCTCTCGGTGCCGGAGCTGGAGATGCTGGAGCGCACCACCGCCGAGTTCCGTGCCTGGGACGCCCAGTCAGGCGGCGGGCTGCGCCGCAAGGCGGTCGTCGGCCAGCTCCACGAGGTGACCGACCTGCTGCAGGAGACGCACCCGGAGCGGGTGCGCCGCAGGCTGTTCAGGATCACCGCCGAGCTGTCCGAGCTCGCCGGCTGGATGAGCTACGACATCGGCCTGCAGCCCACCGCCCAGAAGTACTTCGTGCTCGCGCTGCACGCCGCCAAGGAGGCCGGCGACCGGCCGCTCGGGGCGTTCATCCTCGCCCAGATGAGCCGCCAGATGATCCACCTGGGGCGGGGGGAGGACGCGCTGGAGCTGATCCACCTCGCGCAGTACGGCAGCCGGGAGGGGGCCACCGCCCGCACGCGCTCGATGCTGCACGCGATGGAGGCCCGCGCCTACGCCACCCTCGGCCAGCCGCCCAAGTGCCACCGCGCCGTGCGGATGGCGCAGGAGGCGTTCGAGGAGATCGAGCCCGGCGAGGCGGAGCCGAACTGGATCGGCTTCTTCTCCGAGGCCGAGCTGAACGCCGAGAACGCCCACTCCTACCGGGACCTGGCGTACGTGGCCGGGCGCAGCCCGATGTACGTCGCCCGCGCCCGCCCGCTGATGGAGCGCGCGGTGGAGCTCTTCGCCGCCGAGTGCGTCTCGGCGGAGGGCAGCGGCCACCTGCGGTCGTATGCACTCAACCTCATCGGCATGGCGACCGTGCACCTGCTGGCGGGCGAACCCGAGGCGGGCGCCGTTCCGATGGGCGAGGCGATCGGCCTGGCGGGCAGGCTGCGCTCGGAGCGGGTCGGCAACCGGCTGCGCAGGACCCACGCCACGGCGCGGCGGGAGTACGGGCAGGTGCCCGCGATCGCCGAGCTGTCCGAACGCCTCGCGGCGGGGCTGCGCCGCAGCGATCGGCACGGCCCGGGTCACGGCCCCGCGAGCCAGGCGGTCTGACGCCCTCGCCACCCACGATCGCCGGCCGTGCCGGCCACCCCGGACAGCCCGACTCGGCTCCCCCAGGCCAGGTCACCGGGCGCCCGCCACGGCCGGTCCGCCGCCCGGGCCTGTCGCGAACGGCCGACCACGCGGAGAGTCGGCGGCGGTGCGGCGACACCGTAACGCCAGTTTGGTAAAGAATCGATAAACGTCACCTGGGCGTAACGCCCGGCGAGCCTTCGTCACATGTCGGAAACATGGGTGGCCATCGAAGGAAACCGCTCTCGGGGAGCCTGTGGCGAATTCCTGACCCGCCCAAGATCCTGCCCGCACGGGTCGCACACGAAGGAGACGTTCACTTGAGTCCAGAAGACGCTCTTGGTGAGGCTCTCACATCAACGAACATCGCGTTCGTCCTGATCATGTCCGCTCTGGTCATGCTCATGACCCCGGGTCTCGCCTTCTTCTACGGCGGCATGGTCCGGGTCAAGAGCGCCCTCAACATGCTGATGATGTCATTCATCTCCCTCGGCATCGTCAGCGTCCTGTGGGTGCTGTACGGCTTCAGCCTCGCTTTTGAGGGGACCAGCCCCATCATCGGCGACCTCGACGCCGCCGGCCTCCCCCTGGACACGATCAGCCCCGGCGGCGAACTGGACGGCACGCTGATCGCCTTCGCCCTGTTCCAGCTGATGTTCGCGATCATCACGCCCGCCCTGATGAGCGGCGCGCTGGCCGACCGCGTGAAGTTCAGCAGCTGGGCCATCTTCATCGCGCTGTGGGTCACCATTGTCTACTTCCCGGTCGCGCACTGGGTGTGGGCCGTCGACGAGGGCTGGCTGTTCAACCAGGGCGTGATCGACTTCGCCGGAGGCACCGCCGTCCACATCAACGCCGGAGCCGGCGCCCTCGGCGCGGTCCTGGTGATCGGCAAGCGGATCGGCTTCAAGAAGGAGCCGATGCGCCCGCACAACCTGCCGATGGTGCTGCTCGGCGCGGCCCTGCTGTGGTTCGGCTGGTTCGGCTTCAACGCCGGCTCCGAGCTGGCCGCCGACGGCGTCGCCGCGATCATGGGCTTCAACACCCAGATCGCCACCGGCTCCGCCATGATCGGCTGGCTGGTGTACGAGCGCATCCGCCACGGCGCGTTCACCACCCTCGGCGCCGCCTCCGGCGCGGTCGCGGGTCTGGTGGCCATCACCCCGTCCGGCGCGGACGTCACCCCGCTCGGCGCCGTCCTCATCGGCCTCGTGGCCGGCGCGGTCTGCGCCTGGGCCGTCAGCCTGAAGTACAAGCTCGGCTACGACGACTCCCTCGACGTCGTGGGCGTCCACCTCTTCGGCGGCGTCGTCGGCACCCTGATGGTCGGCTTCCTCGCCTCCGAGGGCATCCGCGGCAACGAGGGCAGCTTCGAGCAGTTCGGCAAGCAGGCCCTGGGCGCCTTCACGGTCATGGCCTACTCCTTCGTCGTCAGCTACATCCTGGCCACGGTGATCCAGCGCACCATCGGCTTCCGTGCCAACGAGGAGGACGAGGCCGGCGGCCTTGACCAGGTATTCCACGCGGAGACCGGGTACGACTTCTCACAGGCCGGCAGCGGTACCGTCGGCGGCAACGGCAGCGTTTCGGCCCAGGCCGGGGCGGCTCAGAAGAAGGTGGACGCATGAAGCTCATCACCGCGGTGATCAAGCCGCACCGTCTGGACGAGGTCAAGGAAGCGCTCCAGGCCTTCGGCGTTCACGGCATGACCGTCACCGAGGCCAGCGGGTACGGGCGGCAGCGCGGCCACACCGAGGTCTACCGGGGCGCGGAGTACACCGTCGACCTGGTGCCGAAGGTCCGTGTCGAGATCCTCGCCGAGGACTCCGACGCCGAGCCGATCATCGACGCCGTCGTCAAGGCGGCCCGCACCGGCAAGATCGGCGACGGGAAGGTCTGGAGCCTGCCGGTGGACACGGCCGTGCGGGTGCGCACCGGCGAACGCGGCCCGGACGCCCTGTAGGAGACCGACCGCACAGCTCACCCGCACACCGCACGACGCACACGGAAACACCAGGAGTTGGGGACCGCATGACGGCGGAGACGACACCGACCCCCGGCGAGCAGACGGGACCCAGCGGCAGTTACGCGGCGGCCCGGCTGCGCCTGCTGACCCAGCCGGACGACGGCGACGGTCAGCGGGCGCGGACCGGGCCGCCGCGCCGTGCCGAGCTCGCCCGGCTCACCGACGGCTGGCTGGCCGGGCTGCTCGGCGACGGGCAGCGCCCCACCCGCGTCGCCCTCGTCGCCGTCGGCGGCTACGGACGCGGCGAACTCTCCCCCCGCAGCGACCTCGACGTGCTGCTGCTCCACGACGGCGGCGCCCCCGACGAGGAGATCGCCGCCCTCGCCAACCGCCTGTGGTACCCCGTGTGGGACCTCGGCATCGCCCTCGACCACTCCGTGCGCACCCTCGAGCAGGCGCACGCCACCGCCGCCGAGGACCTCAAGGTCCACCTCGGCCTGCTGGACGCCCGGCACATCGCCGGCGACGCCGCCCTCACCGCCGAGCTGCGCACCGCCCTGCTCGCCCAGTGGCGCGCCCAGGCCCCCGCCCGCCTGCCGCAGCTGCACGAGCTGGGCCGCGAACGCGCCCGCCGCCAGGGAGAGCTGCCCTTCCTCCTCGAACCCGACCTCAAGGAGGCCCGCGGCGGCCTCCGCGACGCCACCGCGCTGCGCGCCGTCGCCGCCTCCTGGGTCGCCGACGCCCCACGCCAGGGCCTGGAGGCCGCCCGCAACGACCTCCTCGACGTGCGCGACGCCCTCCACCTGGCCACCGGGCGCGCCACCGACCGCCTCGCCCTCGAGGACCAGGACCAGGTCGCCGCGGCCCTGGGGCTGCTCGACGCCGACGCCCTGCTGCGCCACGTCTACGAGGCCGCCCGCACCATCAGCTACGCCTCCGACGTCACCTGGCGCGAGGTCGGCCGCGTGCTGCGCGCCCGCTCCGCCCGCAGCCGCCTCCGGGGGCTCCTCGGCTCCCGGGGCACCCGCGGCAGCCGCAGCGTCCGCCGCGTCCCCGAGCAGGAGCGCACCCCGCTCGCCGAGGGCGTCGTCGAGCAGGAGGGCGAGGTGGTGCTCGCCCGCTCCGCCCGCCCCGACCGCGACCCGGTGCTGCCACTGCGCGCCGCCGCCGCGGCCGCCCAGGCCGGGCTGCCGCTCGCGCTGCCGGCCGTGCACGCCCTGGCCGCCGCCGACAACCCGCTGCCCGTGCCCTGGCCCGCCGAGGCCCGCGAGCAGTTCCTCACCCTGCTCGGCGCCGGGCGCGACACGGTCCCCGTCTGGGAGGCGCTGGAGGCGGCCGGGCTCATCACCCGCCTGCTGCCGGACTGGGAGCGCGTCCGCTGCCGCCCGCAGCGCAACCCCGTCCACCGCTGGACCGTCGACCGGCACCTGGTGGAGACCGCCGTGCGCGCCTCCGCCCTCACCCGCCGCGTCGGCCGCCCCGACCTGCTGCTCGTCGCCGCGCTGCTGCACGACATCGGCAAGGGCTGGCCCGGCGACCACAGCGTGGCGGGGGAGACCATCGCCCGCGACATGGCCGCCCGCATCGGCTTCGGCCCGGCCGACACCGAGGTGCTGGCCACCCTCGTACGCCACCACCTGCTGCTGGTCGAGACCGCGACCCGGCGCGACCTGGAGGACCCCGCCACCGTCAAGCACGTCGCCGAGGCCGTCGGCAGCGCCGGCACCCTGGAGCTGCTGCACGCCCTGACCGAGGCCGACGCCCTGGCCACCGGGCCCGCCGCCTGGTCGTCCTGGCGCGCCTCGCTCGTCGCCGACCTGGTCACGCGCGTCGCGGCCATGCTCGGCGACGGCGGCGAGCCCCCGGACGCCGCCGCCGCGCAGCCCACCGTCGCCGCCGAACGGCTCGCCATCGAGGCGTTCCGCACCCAGGCCGCGGTGCTCACCCTGCACACCCGGCCCGCCGACGCCGCCGCGCCCGCGGAGGGAGCGGGCGGGCCCGAGGAGGACTGGGACGACCACGACCCCCACGGCCACGCCGCCGAGCCCGAGCCCGTCGGCGTCGAGCTGGTCGTCGCCCTGCCCGAGCGGCCCGGCGTGCTTCCCGCCATGGCCGGCGTGCTCGCCCTGCACCGCCTCACCGTCCGCTCCGCCGAGCTGCGCAGCGTCGACCCGGCCGGCCAGGGCCCGGTGCTGCTGCTGGACTGGCGGGTCGCCGCGCAGTACGGCTCCCTGCCCCAGGCCGAGCTGCTGCGCGCCGACCTGGTGCGCGCCCTCGACGGCTCGCTCGACATCGGCGCCCGCCTCGCCGAGCGCGAGGCCGCCTACCGCCGCCCCCGCCGCAGGCCGCGCGACGCCCCGCCGCCGCGGGTCACCGTCGCTCCCCTCGGCTCCCAGCTCGCCACGGTCATCGAGGTCCGCGCCCAGGACGCTCCCGGGCTGCTCTACCGCATCGGCCACGCCCTGGAGGACGCGGGCGTCATGGTGCGCAGCGCCCACGTCAGCACCCTGGGCGCCAACGCCGTCGACGCCTTCTACGTCACCGGCCCGGAGGGTGCCCCGCTCCCGGCGAAGGAGGCCGCGGACCTCACACGACGGCTGGAGCGGACGCTGGCGAACGGGACCGCCGCGACCGCGGACTGATCCCCGGGACGCGCGGGCGTAGGCTTAAGTACCCTGGACTGACTTGCGCGCGGAGTGCGCGGAAGGCCAGAGGTCAAGCGCCGGGCCCAGGGCCTGGCTGCGCCTAGCACGCCGATACCACTTGCGCGCGGAGCGCGTGGCACAGGAGGCATTTCAGCGCCGTGTTCGACACCCTCTCCGATCGCCTTGCGAACACATTCCGTAACCTCCGCGGCAAGGGCCGCCTCAGCGAGGCCGACATCGACGCCACGGCGCGCGAGATCCGCGTCGCGCTGCTGGAGGCGGACGTGGCGCTGCCGGTCGTCCGCTCCTTCATCAAGCAGATCAAGGAGCGCGCCCAGGGCGCAGAGGTGTCGCGCGCCCTCAACCCCGCCCAGCAGGTCATCAAGATCGTCAACGAGGAGCTGGTCGGCATCCTCGGCGGCGAGACCCGTCGGCTGCGCTTCGCGAAGACGCCCCCGACCGTCATCCTCCTCGCCGGCCTCCAGGGCGCCGGCAAGACCACCCTCGCCGGCAAGCTGGGCCGCTGGCTGGCCTCCCAGGGCCACACGCCGCTGCTCGTCGCCTGCGACCTGCAGCGCCCCAACGCCGTCAACCAGCTCTCCGTCGTGGCCGAGCGGGCTGGCGTCGCCGTCTTCGCCCCCGAGCCGGGCAACGGCGTGGGCGACCCGGTCAAGGTGGCCGAGGACTCCCTCACCCACGCCCGCGACAAGCAGCACGACGTCGTCATCGTCGACACCGCCGGACGCCTCGGCATCGACGAGGAGATGATGCGGCAGGCCGCCGACATCCGGGACGCCGTCAGCCCCGACGAGGTGCTCTTCGTCGTGGACGCCATGATCGGACAGGACGCGGTCAGCACCGCCGAGGCGTTCCGCGACGGCGTCGGCTTCGACGGCGTCGTCCTCGCCAAGCTCGACGGCGACGCCCGCGGCGGCGCCGCGCTGTCGATCGCGCACGTCACCGGCCGGCAGATCATGTTCGCCTCCAACGGCGAGAAGCTGGAGGACTTCGACGCCTTCCACCCCGACCGGATGGCGTCCCGCATCCTCGGCATGGGCGACATGCTCACCCTCATCGAGCAGGCCGAGCGGACCTTCAGCCAGCAGGAGGCCGAGCAGCTCGCCAGCAAGCTCGCCAAGGGGCCCAAGGAGTTCACCCTCGACGACTTCCTGGCGCAGATGGAGCAGGTCCGCAAGATGGGCTCCATCTCCAAGCTGCTGAGCATGATGCCCGGCATGGGCCAGATCCGGGAGCAGATCAACAACCTCGACGAGCGCGAGGTGGACCGCACCGCCGCCATCATCAAGTCGATGACCCCGGGCGAGCGCACCGACCCCAAGATCATCAACGGCTCCCGCCGCGCCCGCATCGCCCGCGGCTCCGGCGTCGAGGTCTCGGCCGTGAAGAACCTGGTCGAGCGCTTCTTCGAGGCCCGCAAGATGATGTCGAAGATGGCCCAGGGCGGCGGCATGCCCGCCATGCCGGGCGTCCCGGGCATGCCCGGCATGGGCGGCGGCGGTGTCCGGCGCAAGGGCGGCAAGCAGAAGAAGGGCAAGGGCGCCCGCAGGTCGGGCAACCCCATGAAGCGCCAGGCCGAGGAGCGGGCCGCCGCGCTGCGCCGGAGCGGCGAGGACGGCCAGATCGACCCCTCGGACTTCGAACTGCCCCCCGAGTTCAAGGACATGCTGCCGCCGCAGTAGCCCGATCACGACAATCCGATTCACGCTCGGGGCCCTCGGAGCCGTACCATGCCCGCCATGGCTAAGGCATCCGTACTCACCCCCCAGGCGGAGGACTTCCCCCGCTGGTACCAGGACGTGATCAACAAGGCCGAGCTGGCCGACAACGGCCCGGTGCGCGGCACCATGGTCATCCGACCGTACGGGTACGGGCTCTGGGAGCGGATGCAGCAGGAGATGGACGCCCGCATCAAGGCCGCGGGCGCCCGCAACGCCTACTTCCCGCTGCTGCTGCCGCAGTCGCACATGGCGAAGGAGGCCGAGCACGTCGAGGGCTTCGCCCCCGAGCTGGCGGTGGTCACCCACGGCGGCGGCAAGCAGCTGGAGGAGCCGGCCGTGATCCGGCCCACCTCCGAGATGATCATCAACGAGTACTTCGCGAAGTGGGTGCAGAGCTACCGCGACCTGCCGCTGCTGATCAACCAGTGGGCCAACGTCGTCCGCTGGGAGATGCGCACCCGCGCGTTCCTGCGCACCTCCGAGTTCCTCTGGCAGGAGGGCCACACCGCCCACGCCACGCGCGAGGATGCCCGCGACTACGCCGCCCTCATCCACCGCGAGGTCTACGGCGACTTCATGATCAACTTCCTCGCCATGGACGTGGTGCTGGGCCGCAAGACCGCCGCCGAGCGCTTCGCCGGCGCCATCAACACCCTCACCCTGGAGGGCATGATGCGCGACGGCAAGGCGCTGCAGATGGGCACCAGCCACGAGCTCGGACAGAACTTCGCCCGCGCCTTCGACACCCGCTTCCTGTCGCGCGACGGCAGCCGCGAGCTGGTCTGGCAGACCTCCTGGGGCACCTCCACGCGCATGGTCGGCGGCCTCATCATGTCCCACGGCGACGACAACGGGCTGCGCGTCCCGCCCCGGCTGGCGCCCGTGCAGGCCGTGGTGCTGGCCGTGAAGGACGACCCCGCCGTGCTGGAGACCGTGCGGCAGGTCGCCGCCGCGCTGACCGAGGCCGGCGTGCGATGTGAGATCGACGACCACGGCGACGTGCCCTTCGGCCGCCGCGCCGTGGACTGGGAGCTCAAGGGCGTCCCGGTCCGCGTCGAGATCGGCCCGCGCGACGTGGCGAACGGCTCCGCCATGCTGGCGCGCCGCATCCCCGGCGGCAAGGAGCCCGTCGCGCTCGACGCGCTGCCGAAGCTCCTGCCGGGGCTGCTGGAGGAGGACCAGGCCCTGCTGCTGCGCCAGTCCCGCGAGCGCCGCGAGGCGAGCACCGCGGACGTGCGCACCGTCGAGGAGGCGGTCGAGGCCGCCGCCGCGGGCGGCTGGGCCCGCATCCCGTGGGCGCTGCTCGGGCCCGAGGGCGAGGCCCGGCTGGCCGAGGACGCCGTGTCCGTGCGCTGCCTGGTGGCCGAGGACGGCTCGGTGCCGGAGTCGGAAGACGCCCCCGGCACGGTGGCCGTCGTGGGCCGAGCCTACTAAGCTTCACTCAGCCCACCCGGGCTCTTCACCTACCCCCCACACCCCCCACGCGCCGGGCCGAGGCGTTCCTCGGCGTCCCCGGCGTTCGCGGGTTTCCCGGCGTTCCCCGGGCAAACTGACTGGTAGGTGCAAATTCGCGGACTTGACCCGGAATCGGAACACCCGGGGGGAGTTGCTCGTTAGGTACGACGTGAGCACGACACCACCAGTTCTCGCCGCCGAGCTGGCACTCGCGTGGGCCGACATTCAACGGCACCACCCCGAGCTGCCGGACCTGGCCGCGCCGGAATCCTTGATCGGGGAGTCCTCGTCCGCCTGTGGCGCGGAGCTCTCCTTCGAGCGGCTGCTGCACGAGGCCGTGCACGGCATCGCCGCCGCCCGCGGGGTGCGGGACACCTCCCGCGCCGGGCGTTACCACAACCGCCGCTTCCTCGCGATCGCCGAGGAGCTGGGCCTCGACCACGCCGAGGATCCGCACCCCAGCAGCGGCTTCTCGCTGGTCACGATGAACGGCGAGACCCGCCGCCGGTACCGCGCCACCGCCGAGCGGCTCCAGCGAGCCGTACGGGCACATCTGGCGGCGACCTCCACCGACACCAAACGCAGCTTCCGGGGGCCGGCCGCCCGTCACGGCTCCTCGGGCGGGGGCGTCCGCGTCAAGGCCGTCTGCGAGTGCGGCCGGAACGTGCGGGTCGTCCCCTCGGTCCTGGAACAGGCGCCGATCGTCTGCGGCGCCTGCAAGAAGCCCTTCCGCATCGCCGAGAGCCTGGTGGTGGCCTCCTGAGCGCGGCGGGCCCGAGTCCGGGCCGCGCCCGGCGGCGTCCGGGCGTCCCGCGGGCCCGGCCGCGTGGTCCGGGGCGATCACGCCGTGTGGCACAATGGACCGCTGAACTCGCCGGTCGCACAGGACCCCTCTCTCCTCCGGCCAGCGCGTCCATCGGGCCCCCGGCGCCGCACTCCCCACGCGGCAGCTCGCTGCGGTCCACCCGTCAACACCAGGAGACACCACAGCAGTGGCAGTCAAGATCAAGCTGAAGCGGCTGGGCAAGATCCGGTCGCCGCACTATCGCATCGTCGTCGCCGACGCCCGGACCCGCCGGGACGGCCGGGCCATCGAGGAGATCGGGCTGTACCACCCGGTGCAGAACCCCTCGCGCATCGAGGTCGACTCCGAGCGCGTGCAGCACTGGCTCACCGTGGGCGCGCAGCCCACGGAGCCGGTCAAGGCCATCCTCCAGGTCACCGGCGACTGGCAGAAGTTCAAGGGACTGCCCGCGCCGCCGCCGATGAAGGTCGCCGAGGCCCGCCCCGACAGGCGCGCCGTCTTCGAGGCCGCGGCCAAGGAGTCGGGTGGCGAGCCGAAGGGCGAGGCCATCACGCCCAAGGCGAAGAAGTCGCAGAAGGCCGACAAGTCCGAGAAGGGCGAGAAGGCGGAGAAGTCCGGCGAGAAGAAGGCCGACGCCGAGGCCGCGTCCGAACCGTCCGAGGGCTAACGGATGCTGGAAGAGGCCCTGGAGCACCTGGTCAAGGGCATCGTCGACCACCCCGACGAGGTGCAGGTCGCTTCGCGCACCCTGCGCCGGGGGCGGGTGCTGGAGGTCCGGGTCCACCCCGACGACCTCGGCAAGGTGATCGGCCGCAACGGCCGCACCGCCCGCTCGCTGCGCACGGTCGTGAGCGCGCTCGGCGGCAAGGGAGTCCGCGTCGACCTCGTCGACGCGGACGAGGTCCGCTGACGACCGCCACGAACCGCTGAGGATCCTCACGGACCCTGACACGCACCGGTGCCGGGGGCGGCGCCCGCCCCCGGCACCCGGAGCACCGCACACACGAAGGCACAAGGGCACGGAAGCACAGTGCAACTCGTCGTCGCGCGCATCGGCCGCGCCCACGGCATCCGGGGCGAGGTCTCGGTGGAGGTGCGCACGGACGAGCCCGGGCTGCGGCTGTCGCCCGGCGCCGTGCTCGCCACCGACCCGCCCGAGGCCGGCCCGCTGACCATCGAGGCCGCGAGGGAGCACAGCGGGCGGCTGCTGCTCCGCTTCGCCGGCGTAGCCGACCGCACCGCCGCCGAGGCGTTGCGCAACATCCTGCTCCTCGCCGAGGTGGACCCGGGGGTACGCCCCGAGGACCCCGAGGAGTTCTACGACCACCAGCTGCTCGGCCTGCGCGTGGTCACCACCGACGGCACCCCCGTCGGCGAGATCGGCGACATCGCGCACCTGCCGGGGCAGGACCTGCTCATCGTGGCCCGCCCGGACGGCGGGGAGGCGATGATCCCGTTCGTCAGCGAGTTCGTCCCCGCGGTCGAGCCCGCCGCGGGCCGCGTCGTCGTCTCGCCGCCTCCCGGGCTGCTCGACGAGGGCGGGGCGGCCGGCCCGTGAGGCGGCCCACGAGGACGGCCGTCCCATGAGGATCGACGTCATCACGATCTTCCCCGAGTACCTGGCGCCGCTGGACGTCTCGCTCGTCGGCAAGGCACGCGCCCGCGGCCGGCTCGACGTGCGCCTCCACGACCTGCGGGAATGGACGCACGACCGGCACCACACCGTCGACGACACCCCCTACGGCGGCGGCCCCGGCATGGTGATGAAGCCCGAGCCGTGGGGCGAGGCGCTGGACGCGGTGCTCGCCTCCGGCGGCCCCGGCGGCCCCGGCTCGCCCGGCGAGCCGCTGATCGTGGTCCCCACCCCGAGCGGCACGCCCTTCACCCAGGCCATCGCCGAGGAGCTCTCGGCCCGGCCCTGGCTGGTCTTCACGCCCGCCCGGTATGAGGGCATCGACCGCCGCGTCATCGACGAGTACGCCGAACGCCACGAGCTGCGCGAGCTCTCCATCGGCGACTACGTGCTCGCCGGCGGCGAGGCCCCGGTGCTGGTCATGGTCGAGGCCGTGGCCCGCCTGCTGCCCGGCGTGCTCGGCAACGCCGACTCCCACCGCGACGACTCCTTCGCCCCCGGCGCCATGGCCGGCCTGCTGGAGGGCCCGGTCTACACCAAGCCGCCGCGCTGGCGTGGCCGGGAGGTGCCGGAGGTGCTGGTCAGCGGCCACCACGGCCGGATCGCCCGCTGGCGGCGGGACGAGGCGCTGCGCCGCACCAGCACCGCGCGGCCCGAGCTGATCGAGGGCTGCGACCCGGCGGCGTTCGACCGCCAGGACCGGCGGACGCTGGAGGAACTCGGCTGGCGGCTGGGCGCCGACGGCCGATTTGGGCGCGGCTCCCCCAACGTGGAAGAATAGGCGGTCGGCCCGCGCCCGGCGCGCGCCCCTGCCACAGGGGGAGCGCAGCCCGCCGGGGCGCCGCGGCCGGGGCCCACGGGTCCGCAACCACTCACCGTCACTTCGTTTCCGCTGATGACCTGTGGCATCAGCGAAGAGAGCAGCAGGCCATGAACCTCCTCGACAGCGTCGACGCCGCCTCCCTGCGCCAGGACGTCCCGGCGTTCCGTCCCGGGGACACCGTCAACGTCCACGTGCGCGTGATCGAGGGCAACCGCTCCCGCGTGCAGCAGTTCAAGGGCGTCGTCATCCGTCGCCAGGGCTCCGGGATCCGCGAGAGCTTCACCGTCCGTAAGGTCAGCTTCGGCGTCGGTGTGGAGCGCACCTTCCCGGTGCACACCCCGGTCGTGGAGAAGATCGAGGTCGTCACCCGCGGCGCCGTCCGCCGCGCCAAGCTCTACTACCTGCGCAACCTCCGCGGCAAGGCCGCCAAGATCAAGGAGCGGCGCGAGAGCTGAGGGTGACGGGGCACCCGCCGGTTACCATCACCGCGTGACCGCTTCCGACTCCCCGGCCGAACCTCCGTCCGAGCCACCGGCCGACCCCCCGTTCGACGCACACGAGCCCGAACGCGGCCACCCCGCCGACTCCGCCAAGGGTCCGTGGTGGCGGTCGCGTTCGGCGCGTCGATGGCTGACCGGTGTGGCGGCCGCCGTGGTCCTCGCCATGCTGACGAGCGCGTTCGTCGTCCAGCCGTTCCTCATCCCGAGCGGCTCCATGGAGGGCACCCTGCGGGTCGGCGACCGGGTGCTGGTCAACAAGCTGGCGTACCGATTCGGCGGCGAGGTGGGGCGCGGCGACGTCATCGTCTTCGACGGGGCCGGCTCCTTCGCGGCCGAGCGGTCCGATTCCGGGTTCCTGACCGGCCTGTTGCGCACCGCGGGCGCCGCCGTCGGCCTCACGCAGTCGTCGGAGACCGACTACGTCAAGCGCGTCATCGGCATCGGCGGAGACCGCGTGAGCTGCTGCGACAGCCAGGGGCGGATCGAGGTCAACGGCGAGCCGCTGGACGAGCGGTACCTGTATCCGGGGGACATGCCTTCGAACGTCAGGTTTGATATCGAGGTGCCTGAGGGACGGTTGTGGGTGATGGGTGACCACCGTTCCGACTCGGCGGACTCCCGGGAGTACCTCGGCTCCCCGGGAGGCGGCACCGTCCCCGAGGACCAGGTCATCGGTCGCGTCGAGTGGATCGGCTGGCCCCCCAGCCGCTGGAGCTCCGTGCGGTCGGACCATGGGTGAGCGAGGACGCCCCCGTCGCGGACGCCGCGGCGGCGAGGGCCAGGCACATCGACACGCGGCGCCCAGGGACCAGCCGCGGGCGCCCGAGGAGCGCGAGCCCGTGCCGCCGCTGCGCGGACCGGGCGAGGGCCGGGCGGACCGGCGGCGGGCCGCCAAGCGCATCAAGCGCCGGCGGCGGCTGCGCGCCACCCGGGAGATCCCGATACTCATAGGCGTCGCGCTGCTGATCGCCCTGGTGCTGAAGACCTTCCTGGTCCAGGCGTTCGTCATCCCCTCCGGGTCGATGGAGGAAACGATTCGCATCGACGACCGGGTGCTGGTGGACAAGCTGACGCCCTGGTTCGGGTGGGAGCCGCAGCGCGGCGACGTGGTCGTCTTCAACGACCCGGGCGGCTGGCTGGAGCAGGACCCGCAGGCCGACACGGGCGGCGAGGACCCGGTGGTGATCAAGCAGGTCAAGGACTTCCTCACCTGGATCGGGCTGCTGCCGAGCGAGGACGACGACCTGATCAAGCGGGTCATCGGCGTCGGCGGGGACACGGTGGCCTGCTGCGACAGGCAGGGCCGCGTCACGGTGAACGGCGCCCCGCTGGACGAGCCCTACCTCTTCCCCGGCAACCCGCCCTCGCAGATCGAGTTCGAGGTGAAGGTCCCGGAGGGGCGGATCTTCGTGATGGGTGACCACCGGTCGAACTCCGCCGACTCCCGGTACCACCTCCAGGATCCGGGCCACGGCACGGTGCCGGTCGACCGGGTGGTCGGCCGGGCCGTGGTGATCGCCTGGCCGTTCGGGCACTGGCAACGACTGGACGGGGAGGAGACCTTCTCGGCGGTGCCCGATCCCTCGTCCGAGTCGCTCGACGCGCAGGGCGTCACCGGGCGGACTCAAACAGGGAACGAAATTGGGCGACTCCCGACTCCTGCGGAACTCCCGCTCGTTATGGGAGTGGTGAGCCTGTTGCGGATCCCCGGCAGGCAAGAGCGCAGCGTGAGGAGTGGTTGTGGGGGATGTAGCGGTCGGTGCACGGTCCGGCGCGGAGGAACCGGAGGGACGTCCGGTCCCGCCGCCGGCTGGCGGAGCGTCCGACGGGAGACCCCCCGGTGCGGCCGGCAATGGCCGGGTGGGCGGTGCCGGGGCCGTCCCCGGCTACGGGCTGCCCGGCGCCTCGTCGGGAGGCGCCGACGCCGGCGCCGACAACGGCGCGGGTGGCGCGGGCGGTGAGGGCGGTGACCAGGGGGCGGCCGGGCCCGAGGGGCCCCGGGAGGGGAAGAAGGCCGGAAAGCAGCGCTCCTTCTGGAAGGAGCTGCCGATCCTGATCGGCATCGCCATCGTGCTGGCGCTGCTGATCAAGACCTTCCTCGTGCAGGCGTTCTCCATCCCCTCGGACTCCATGCGGGACACGCTGCAGCGCGGCGACCGGGTGCTGGTGGACAAGCTCACGCCGTGGTTCGGCGCCGATCCGGAGCGCGGCGACGTCGTCGTCTTCCACGACCCGGGCGGCTGGCTGGGGGAGGCCCCGACGGACGACGGCGGCTTCGGCGCGGCCGTGCAGGACGTGCTCAGCTTCATCGGGCTGATGCCCTCGGCCGAGGACCAGGACCTGATCAAGCGGGTCATCGCGGTCGGCGGGGACACGGTGGAGTGCGAGGAGGGCGGCCCGGTGACGGTCAACGGGGTCGCGCTGGACGAGAGCTCGTATCTCAAGCCCGGCAGCACGCCGTGCGGCGACCGGCCCTTCGGGCCCATCACCGTGCCGGAGGACCGGCTGTGGGTGATGGGCGACAACCGGCAGGACTCGCTCGACTCGCGCTACCACCAGAACCTGAAGGGCAACGGCACGGTCTCTGTGGACGACGTGGTGGGGCGGGCCATCGTCGTGGCGTGGCCGGTGACGCGGTGGTCCACGCTGCCGGCCCCGGACGCGTTCGGGCGGGTCGACAGCGCCGCCGCTGCCGCCGTGGCGCCGATGGCGCTGGGGCTCGTCGGCGCGGTCCCGCTGGTGCTGTGGCGTCGGCGCAGGCTGATGGACGAGGGCGAGGTGACGCCGGGTAGGGTCACCTCCTGACCGTCACACCGCAGAGGGAGGGCAGGGAGGGGACCATGAGCGGCTCGCCGCGCCGTGAGGCCGGGACGCGACGGGGAAGGGCGCTGGCCGGGGCGGCGTTGGCCGTGGGGCTGGTGCTCTTCCTCGGCGGTTTCGCGCTGGGCGCCGTCCTGTACCAGCCGTACGCCGTGCCCACCGACTCCATGGCCCCGTCCGTCTCGGCCGGGGACCGGGTGCTGGCGGAGCGGATCGACGGGGAGGAGGTGCGGCGCGGCGACGTCGTGGTCTTCCGCGACGAGCTCTGGGGCAACGCGCCGATGGTCAAGCGGGTCGTCGGCATCGGTGGCGACAGCGTCGTCTGCTGCACCGACGAGGGCCTGCTGACGGTGAACGGCGAGCCCATCGAGGAGCCGTACCTGGACGAGGAGTCGCGCCGCTCTCCCACGGAGTTCTCCGCCGACGTGCCGGAGGGGGAGCTGTTCCTCATCGGCGACCACCGTCTGGACTCGCTGGACTCGCGGTCGATGCTGACCGACTCCGACCCGGGCACGGTGCCGCGCGACGCGGTCACGGCGCGGGTCGAGGCGACGGTGTGGCCGCTGGGCCGGTTCGGACCGCTGGCCGGGGCCGGAGGCTTCGACGCGCTGCCCGGGGGAACCTCGGGGTCGGGGCCGCTGGTGCCGCTGTTCTTCGCGACCGCGGGCGGGGCGCTGCTGATCATCGGCGGCGCGCTCCACGGGCCGGTGGCCCGCCGCCGTGCCACCCGGCGGACGCCGCAGCGTGCTGGCGTCGCGGGTGACGCACAATGAGGGAAGCACGGCTGAAGGGGATCACGCCATGAGCGCCGAGGACCTCGAAAAGTACGAGACCGAGATGGAGCTGAAGCTCTACCGGGAGTACCGGGATGTCGTCGGGCTGTTCACGTATGTGATCGAGACCGAACGGCGCTTCTACCTCACCAACGACTACGAGATGCAGGTGCACTCGGTGCAAGGCGAGGTGTTCTTCGAGGTCACGATGGCCGACGCCTGGGTGTGGGACATGTACCGCCCGGCGCGTTTCGTCAAGCGGGTGCGGGTCCTGACGTTCAAGGACGTGAATATCGAGGAGCTCAACCGCAGCGAGCTGGACCTGCCGGAGGACTCCGGCTTCGGCGGCCGCGGCGGCTGAGCCCCGGCCGGGCCGTCTTCACCCGGACGTGTGGCGGCGTTGTCCACATCGCCCGGGTCATCCACAGATTCCGCGCGCGGCCCGAAAGGGCGGCCGACGCGGGGCAGGCTGGGGGCATGGCGATGCTCTCGGTGTTCTCGGCGGTGCTCTCCGCGATCGTGGTGCTCACGTCCGCGCCCGTGGCCGGGCCGCCGCCCGCGGTGACCCGGCTCCCGGTGTCGGTGGGGGATGCGGGGCCTGACCCCGGGGGCGGCCCGCCCGGCGGGCGGGCCTGGCCCGTGCCGGGCTCCGACGGCGGGGCCCGGCCGCTGGTGGCCCGGCTGTGGGAGCCGCCGCCGAGCCCCTGGGCGGCGGGGCACCGGGGCGTCGACCTGGCCACCGCGCCCCGGGCGCCGGTGCGCGCGGCCGCCGCGGGCCGCGTGGTCTTCGCCGGGCCGGTCGCGGGCCGGGGCGTGGTCAGCATCGAGCTGGACGGCACCGGGTCGCCGCCGCTGCGCATCACCTACGAGCCGGTGCGGCCCGCCGTGGCCGAAGGCGACCGGATGGCGGCGGGGGAGGTGGTCGGCGAGCTCGCGCCCGGCCCGTTCCACTGCCCGGGTCCGTGCCTCCACTGGGGCCTGCTGCGCGGCGAGCGCTACCGCGATCCGCTGTCCCTGCTCCCCGCCCGCCTGCTACGCCGTGGGCCCTCCCGGCTGCTGCCGGTCGACGGCGTGCCCGTCCCCGGCGACGGCGGTGGCTCCTGGGCCGGCGACACCGTGGAGGGCGAGCCGGACGGCCGCGTCGACGACGCCGTCGGCGGGCCCGTCGGCACTGCGGACGGCGGCGTCCACGACGCCCTGGAGCAGCAGGGCCGTCACGCGCGGCTCGGCGTGTCCGAGCTCCCGCAGCACCCCGACGACCAGCTCCATCAGCTCGGTGTGGGCCGCCCGGATCCGCTCCCTGGCCGTCTCGCTCAGCTCGCCGGCCGAGATCGCCACGACGGCGCGGTGGTGCCGGTCGGCCGCCAGCGTCAGCTGCTGGCGCACATACGCCTCGATCCGCGCCGCCGGCGTCCGCGGGGCCGCCATCGCGGCCTCGACCTCGGCCGCCCACCGCGGGAAGTCGACGGCGCACAGCTCCTCGACCACGGCGGCCCGGGAGCCGAAGTACTCGTAGACCGAGGACCGCGCCAGACCGGTGCGTTCGGCGAGGGCCGGGAAGGTCAGGGCCGCCACCCCGCCCTCGGCCAGCAGGGACCGGGCGGCATCGAGCAGGGCGGCGCGCTGCATTCTGCGGTGCTCGGCCACGGAGGCCGCCTGGATCCTCGGCACGCCCACACTGTAAGGGCTGGCCCCAGGGCCTGTCCGGCGGCTCTTCCCGGGCCCGCGACGCCGGCTGCGGCCACACGCGGCGTTGCCGGAATTGCCCACATACCCCCCGGCCTTGGCGGCCAGGGAAGGCGCCCCCCATGCGTACGAGGGCGACCCTCCGCCGTGCGACCGACCGCGTCCGACGCCGCGGGCCGATCCGGGGAGATCCACCGGACAGGCCCTGACTAGCCCACGTCCGACAGCTTGGCGCGCAGCTGCAGCACGGACTTGGTGTGGATCTGGCTGACCCTGCTCTCCGTGACGCCCAGCACCTGGCCGATCTCCGCCAGCGTCAGCCCCTCGTAGTAGTAGAGCGTCACCACGGTCTTCTCCCGCTCCGGCAGGGTGTTGACGGCGCGGGCCAGCAGCCGCCGCAGCTCGCGGTCCTCGGCCACCTCCACCGGGTTGTCGGCGGCGGTGTCCTCCAGGGTGTCCATCAGGCTCAGCCGGTCGCCGCCCTCGCCGCCGGCGTGCAGCAGTTCCTCCAGGGCCACGACGTTCGCCAGGGAGAGCTGGCTGAAGACGCCGTGAAGCTCCTCCAGGGTGACGCCCATCTCCTCGGCGACCTCGGACTCCGAGGGGGTACGCCGCAGCGACGCCTCCAGCGTGGCGTAGGCGCGCTCGATCGCCCGCGCCTTCTGCCGCACCGAGCGCGGGATCCAGTCCAGCGCCCTGAGCTCGTCGATCATCGCGCCGCGGATTCGGGTGATGGCGTAGGTCTCGAACTTGATCGACCGGTCCGGGTCGAACTTCTCGATGGCGTCGATGAGGCCGAACACCCCGGAGGAGACGAAGTCCGCCTGCTCCACGTTGGGCGGCAGCCCCACGCTGACCCGGCCCGCCACGTACTTCACCAGGGGCGAGTAGTGCAGGATGAGCTGCTCGCGCAGCCGGTCGTCGCCGGTGGTCTTGTAGGAGCGCCACAGCTCGTCGAGGGAGGTGGGCGGCGGCGGGCTGGTGGCGCGCTCCGCCGCGGCCGGCCGTGTCACCGCGTGCTGAGGCCCGGAGGAGTGCTGTGGCATGCGTCGTCTTGAGCCGTTCTGCCAGTGGTTACATGCTTCTCGTGCGGGTTCTGGTGTCAGAACCCTGTGAGCGTAGCGTGACTGGAGTGTCGCTTTGCGCATGTGACGGGCATGCGGACATGCGCAGATACGTTCCGCTGCACGCACGCCGGTGTCATGCGCGCCCGCGTGTCGCGCCCGGCCGGCCGCCTGTGCCCGGGGCGAGGCCCTGTCCGGACGAGGCCTAGCGGCACAACTGCCAGCGGTCGCCCACCCGTTCGACGAAGCCGAGCGAACTGAGCTCGTGCAGCCGGGCGATCGCGGCCTCCCTGCTGGTGCACGCGCCACGCGCCAGCTCCTCCGCGTCGGCCGCGCCGACCGCGGGCACCGCGTCGAGCACCCGCGCCGCCTGCGGCGCCAGCAGGTCGCGCGAGACCACGGGCCCGCTCTCCTCCCGGGCCAGCTCCCCCATCTCTCCCACGAGTTCGATGATGTCCCCGGCACCGCCGACCAGGGTGGCGTCCTCCCGGATCAGCCGGTGCGCCCCCGCCGACAGCCCCGAGGTCACCGGCCCCGGCACCGCCATCAGATGCCGGCCCAGCCGCCCCGCATGCCGTGCGGTGATGAGCGCACCGCTGCGCCGGGCCGCCTCCACCACCACCGTGCCGCGCGTCAACGCAGCGATCACCCGGTTCCGCTGCACGAACCTCGCGCGTGTCGGATGGTCCCCGGGCGCCAGCTCGGCGACGACCAGCCCGGACTCGGCGATCCGGCCCAGCAGTTCGCGGTGCGCCGCCGGATAGCTGACGTCCACCCCGCAGGCCAGCACCGCGATGGTGGCCCCGCCGACCGCGAGCGCCCCCCGGTGCGCGGCGCCGTCGATGCCGTACGCCGCGCCGGAGACCACCGTCCAGCCGCGCTCGGCCAGGGCCATGCCGAGCTCGGCCGCCACGTGCGCCCCGTACTCCGAGCAGGCGCGGGCGCCGACCAGGGCGACCGAGCGCAGCGCGACGAAACGCAGCGAGCACCGCCCGCGCACCCACAGCCCGACGGGCCTCGCCCACCCGAGATCGTCCAGCTGGCTGGGCCACTCCCGGTCGCCCGGGCACACGAACCGCCCGCCCAGCGCGGCGATGACCGACAGGTCCCGCTCGGGCGCGGCCCGCTCCGCCCGCAGTCGCAGCCCCGCCCAGCGCTCCGGCGTCGCGCCCGCCGGTCTCCGGTCCTCCCGCAGCGCCCGCCAGGTCTCCTCCGGGCCGAGCTCGTCCACCCACCGGCCCACCAGCTCGTCGCCGGGCTCCGCCACCCGCGCCAGCGCCGCACGCGCCAGCCGCCGCTGCCGCTCCCGCCCGGGCCCCGCCGCGGCCGTGGCGCCGTCCGCGTCGGCGCCCTCCGGCCCCGTCACGGCAGGCTCCCCAGCAGGCCGGCGCCGCGCCGCACCCCCGTGCGCAGCTCCAGCGCCGCGTCCACGTCCTCGGCCGTGGGCCGCGCCCTGCCCGCAAGGTCGGCCACGGTCCAGGCCACCCGCAGCACCCGGTCCAGCCCCCGGGCCGTCAGCAGGCCCCGGTCCATGTCCTGCTCGGCGCGGGCCGTGGCCCCGGGAGCCGGCGCCCAGCGGCCGCGCAGCTCGTGCCCGGGAACCTCGCCGTTGGTGGCCCACGGCGTGCCCGCGTACCGCGCCGCCGCCCGCTCCCGGGCGGCGAGCACCCGCTGCGCCACCGCGGCCGTCGGCTCACCGGCGCCCCCCGCGATCAGCTCGGCCCGGCTCACCGGCTCCACCGGCACCCGCAGGTCGATGCGGTCGAGCAGCGGGCCCGACAGCCGGGCGCGGTACCGCCGCACCGTGCTCGGCAGGCACTCGCACTCGCCGCCGGGCGAACCGTGCCGCCCGCACGGGCAGGGGTTGGCCGCCAGCACCAGCAGCACCCGCGCGGGCATCCGCACCGTGCCCGCGGCCCTGGCCACCACCACATGACCGCACTCCAGCGGCTGGCGCAGCGCGTCCAGCACCTGGCCGCTCATCTCCGCCGCCTCGTCCAGGAACAGCACCCCGTGATGGGCCAGCGACACCGCACCCGGCCGGGGCAGCCCGCTGCCGCCGCCGACCACCGCCGCCATGGAGGCGGAGTGGTGCGGCGCGCAGTACGGCGGGCGGTCGACCAGCGGCCTGCCCGGCGGCAGGGTGCCGCCCACCGAGTGCACCGCGGTGACCTCGAGGGACTCCTGCCGCGTCAGCGGCGGCAGCAGCCCCGGCAGCCGCTCGGCGAGCATCGTCTTCCCCGCACCCGGCGCGCCCTTGAGCAGCAGGTGGTGCCGGCCGGCCGCCGCCACCTCCAGCGCCCGCCGCGCCACCCGCTGCCCCGACACCTCGGCCATGTCGGGCGGCGGCTCGTCGGCGCGCACCGCCTGGTACAGGCCGCCCGGCTGCGGATACCCCCAGGCCGCGCCCAGCGGCGAGGGCCGGCCGTCCCCGGCCTCGCCGCCCGCCCCCGCCGCGCCCGGCTCCTCCGGCACCGGCTCGTCCGTCAGTAGCGCGATGAGCTGCCGCAGGCTGCGCACCCCGAGCACGGACACCTCCGGCACGAGCGCCGCCTCCGCCGCCGCCGGCTCGGGGACGACCACCTGCCGGTACCCGGCGTCGGCCGCCGTCAGCACGGCGGGCAGCACCCCGCGCACCGGCCGGACCCGGCCGTCGAGGCCCAGCTCGCCGATCATCATCAGCTCCTCGATCGCGCGTGGGTCGATGCGCTCGGCGGCGGCGAGCACGCTGCAGGCGACCGCCAGGTCGAAGCCGCTGCCGCACTTGGGCACCGCCGCCGGGCTCAGCCCCACCGTGAGCTTCTTCTGCGGCCACTCCGCGCCCGAGTTGATGACCGCGGCCCTGACCCGGTCCCGGCTCTCGCTCAGCGACTTGTCGGCCAGCCCCACGAGCGAGAACGCCGCGACCCCCGGCTCCAGGTCGGCCTGGACCTCGACCACCACGCCCTCGACCCCGACCAGGGCGACCGCGCAGGTGCGGGCGAACCCCATCACGCCACCCCCTTCACGTGCTCCACCACCGGGGCGCCGCGCCGCGGCAGCAGCACCCCCACCAGGTCGATCCGCACCCCGCCGGCCGGCGGTGCGGCGTACACCGCGAGCCAGCGCTCGCACAGCCACCGCTGCGCCAGCTCCCGCAGCCGCACCGCCTTGCCGGGCGTCAGCCCCGCCATCGGGTGCTGGTACCGCCCGGCACGCCGCGTCTTCACCTCGCACACCACCAGCGCCCCGGCCTCGCCCTCCTCCCGTGCCACGATGTCGATCTCGCCCGCCCGGCAGCGCCAGTTCCGCTCCAGGACGGCGAGGCCCACGCCGCCGAGCCACCGAGCGGCCAGGTCCTCTCCGAAGCGCCCGAGCGCCCCGCGCTCGTTCATGCCGCATCACCTCCGTCACACAGCGTGACGGAACTGCGGCGTGTTCGCAGTGCCCCCCGGACAACCTGTGGACAACCCGGAGACTGTGTACAACTCCGTCACTCGTGTGAGTGACCCCGTGCGTGCCCCGGCGCGGCCGGCCGGGACCGGCTCCCGGCGTTCGCGCCCGGTCGCCCGCCGAGCGCCCGGTCCCTTACACTTGCCGGTGGCGATCCGGACCCGGATCGACCTCGCATGCCCCGCCACTCCGGCACACGGCTCCGCCGCGTCGCCGCAGTGGCCGCGTCACTCGGTCCATGGAGCGGCTGTCCGGGACGGCTTCCACGGTAGGGCGCGCAGGGGCGTCAGGAGCGCCGCCCACCCGGGCGGCGCTGACAACCGAGCGTCAACGAGGAGAACGGCCATGGCCGTCGTCACGATGCGGGAGCTGCTGGAGAGCGGTGTCCACTTCGGGCACCAAACCCGCCGCTGGAACCCGAAGATGAAGCGCTTCATCTTCACCGAGCGCAACGGCATCTACATCATCGACCTGCTCCAGTCGCTGTCGTACATCGACCGCGCCTACGAGTTCGTCAAGGAGACCGTCGCGCACGGCGGCTCCGTCATGTTCGTCGGCACCAAGAAGCAGGCGCAGCAGGCCATCGCCGAGCAGGCGACCCGCGTCGGCATGCCGTACGTCAACCAGCGGTGGCTGGGCGGCATGCTCACCAACTTCTCCACCGTCCACAAGCGCCTCCAGCGCCTGAAGGAGCTGGAGCAGATCGACTTCGACGACGTGGCGGCCTCCGGCCTGACGAAGAAGGAGCTGCTGGTCCTCTCCCGCGAGAAGGCCAAGCTGGAGAAGACCCTGGGCGGCATCCGGGACATGCAGAAGGTGCCCAGCGCGGTCTGGATCGTGGACACCAAGAAGGAGCACATCGCCGTCGGCGAGGCCCGCAAGCTCAGCATCCCGGTCGTCGCGATCCTGGACACCAACTGCGACCCCGACGAGGTCGACTACAAGATCCCGGGCAACGACGACGCCATCCGCTCCGTCACGCTCCTGACGCGCGTGATCGCGGACGCCGTCGCGGAGGGCCTCATCGCCCGCTCGGGCGCCGCCGAGGCGAAGGAGGGCGAGAAGCCGGCCGTCGCCGCCGCGGCCGAGCCGCTGCCGGAGTGGGAGCGCGAGCTGCTTCAGGGCGCCGAGGCGAAGGCCGCGGAGGCCGCCCCCGCCGAGCCGGCCACGGAGCAGCCGGCCGCCGAGGCCGCCCCCGCCGAGCCGGCCGCGGAGCAGCCGGCCGCCGCCGAGTCCGACGCCGAGTCCGACGCCGAGCCGGCCGCCGGGCAGGACACCCCAACCGAGCAGGGCTGACGCGCACAGGCCACCACGCCACCACGAATTCGGGAAGAGAATCACGAAACCATGGCGAACTTCACCGCCGCCGACGTCAAGAAGCTCCGGGAGCTGACCGGCGCCGGCATGATGGACTGCAAGAAGGCGCTGGACGAGGCCGGGGGCGACGTCACCAAGGCCGTCGAGATCCTGCGGGTCAAGGGCCAGAAGGGCGTGGCCAAGCGGGAGAGCCGCACCGCCTCCAACGGCGCGGTGATCTCCCGGATCGCCGAGGACAACGCCTCGGGCGTGCTGGTCGAGCTCAAGTGCGAGACCGACTTCGTGGCCAAGGGCGACCGGTTCCAGGCCGCCGCCGCCGCCGTGGCCGAGCACGTCTACGCCACCGCCCCCGCCGACCTCGCGACGCTGCTCGCCTCCGAGATCGAGTCCGGCACGACCGTCCAGGAGTTCGTCAACGAGGCGAACGCCACGCTCGGCGAGAAGATCGTCCTCGACCGCTTCGCCAGCTTCTCCGGCGGGTACGTCGCCTCGTACCTGCACCGCACCATGCCCGACCTGCCGCCGCAGGTCGGCGTGCTGGTCGAGCTGTCGGAGGAGAACGCCGAGGCCGCCAAGGACGTGGCGCAGCACATCGCCGCCTTCGGCCCGAGGTACCTCAGCCGCGAGGACGTCCCGGCCGACGTGGTGGAGAACGAGCGCCGCATCGCCGAGGCGACCGCCAGGGAGGAGGGCAAGCCCGAGGCGGCCCTGCCCCGGATCGTCGAGGGCCGGGTCAACGGCTTCTTCAAGGAGCACGTGCTGCTCGACCAGCCCTTCGCCAAGGACAACAAGAAGACCGTGAAGAAGGTGCTCGACGAGGCCGGAGTCACTCTCACGCGCTTCGCGCGCTTCCGCGTCGGGGCGTGACGCCGCTCGGCCCGGTGACCCTGTGACCCGTTCCGCGCCTTCGGGGGCGGATCAGGCGCGGCCCCGCTATTGTCGGGGCGCGGGGCACCGGGCCGCGGCATGAACGACCCGGCGGCCGCAGTTGTGACGAGGAGGCCACTGCCGAGCAGGGAACCGCACGGACGTGCCGGTCACGCCGGTGCCCAGGGCAGTGGCCTCTTTCGTGTGTGCACGAGGAGAGCACCAGGAGATCACCATGGATCATGACGACAAGCGCCGGCGCTTCCTGCTGAAGCTGTCGGGAGAGGCCTTCGCGGGCGGTGGTGGGCTCGGTGTCGATCCCGACGTCGTGCACAAGATGGCCCGCGAGATCTCCGCCGTCGTACGCGACG
Source organism: Streptomyces sp. 6N223 (assembly GCF_052246635.1). NCBI lineage: Bacteria > Bacillati > Actinomycetota > Actinomycetes > Kitasatosporales > Streptomycetaceae > Streptomyces > Streptomyces sp. 6N223. The sequence continues at coordinate 83,239 of NZ_JBQQCA010000016.1, forward strand.
GCGCCCAGCTGGCCGTCGTCATCGGCGGCGGCAACTTCTTCCGCGGCGCCGAGCTGCAGCAGCGCGGCATGGACCGGGCCCGCTCCGACTACATGGGCATGCTCGGCACGGTCATGAACTGCCTCGCCCTCCAGGACTTCCTGGAGAAGGAGGGCATCGAGACCCGGGTGCAGACGGCGATCACCATGGGGCAGGTCGCCGAGCCGTACATCCCGCTGCGGGCCGTGCGCCACCTGGAGAAGGGCCGCGTCGTCATCTTCGGCGCCGGCATGGGCCTGCCGTACTTCTCCACCGACACCACGGCCGCCCAGCGCGCGCTGGAGATCGACGCCGAGGCGCTGCTGATGGGCAAGAACGGCGTGGACGGCGTGTACGACTCCGACCCGGCCTCCAACCCGGACGCGGTGCGGTTCGACGCGCTCGACTACGGGGAGGTCATCACCCGGGACCTGAAGGTGGCGGACTCCACGGCGATCACCCTGTGCCGGGACAACGGCCTGCCCATCCTCGTGTTCGAGCTGCTCGCGGAGGGCAATATCGCCCGTGCGGTAAAGGGTGAGAAGATCGGCACACTCGTGAACAACCAGGGGCGTCGGGCGTGACCCCTCGGATGACCGCCCGTCACACACATCGAACCAGGAGCACGTGGTGATCGAAGAAACCCTCCTCGAAGCTGAGGAGAAGATGGAGAAGACGGTCGTGGTGGCCAAGGAGGATCTGGCCGCCATCCGCACCGGCCGTGCGCACCCGGCGATGTTCAACAAGATCACGGCCGAGTACTACGGCACCCAGACCCCGATCAACCAGCTGGCGTCCTTCGCGGTCCCCGAGGCCCGCATGGCCGTGGTGACCCCGTTCGACAAGAGCTCGCTGCGCAACATCGAGCAGGCGATCCGCGACTCCGACCTCGGCGTCAACCCCACCAACGACGGGAACGTCATCCGGGTGGTCTTCCCCGAGCTGACCGAGGAGCGCCGCCGGGAGTTCATCAAGGTGGCCCGCAGCAAGGGCGAGGACGCCAAGATCGCGATCCGCGGCGTACGCCGCAAGGCCAAGGAGGCCATCGACAAGGCCATCAAGGACGGCGAGGTCGGCGAGGACGAGGGCCGCCGCGGCGAGAAGGAGCTGGACGACACCACCTCCAAGTACGTCGCCCAGGTGGACGAGCTGCTCAAGCACAAGGAAGCCGAGCTGCTCGAGGTCTGAGGCTCCCAGGGCTTCCGAGCCCCGAGAGCCCTCAGAGCCTTCTCGCCGAAGGACGCTGTCACCTGTGAACGAATCACCCTGGGGGCCTGCGGAGCACCTGCGCACCGCCCCGGCGGGTCCCCTGCGCGATCCCGGCATGGCGTCGGAGACTCGGACTGTGCCCCCCGAGGAACGCGAACCCCGACCCGAGGACGCCGACCCGCCACCCGCGCAGTCCGGCAGGTCCGGCAGCTCGGGCCGTGGCAGGCGCGCGGGCCGTGACCTGCCCGCCGCCGTGGGCGTCGGACTCGGCCTCGGAGCCGTGATCCTCGTCTCCCTCTTCGTCTACAAGCCGGTCTTCCTGGGCGTCATAGCGGCGGCGGTGGTCGTCGGCCTGTGGGAGCTGTCCTCCCGCCTGGCGGAGCGCAAGCGCATCCGGCTGCCCCTGCCCCCGCTGGCGCTGGGCGGCGCCGCCATGGTCGTGAGCGGATACCTGGAGGGCGCCGAGGCCGCCTGGACCGCCACCGCGCTGACCGCCCTCGGCGTGCTCGTGTGGCGCATGGCCGGCCCGCCCGAGAACTACCTGCGCGACGTGACCGCCGGCGTCTTCGCGGCGTTCTACGTCCCCTTCCTCGCCACCTTCGTGGCCCTGATGCTCGCCGCCGACGACGGGCCCTGGCGCGTCTTCACCTTCCTGCTGCTGACCGTCGTCAGCGACACCGGCGCCTACGCCGTGGGCTGGCGGCTGGGGCGGCACAAGCTGGCCCCCCGCATCAGCCCCGGCAAGACCCGCGAAGGGCTGGCCGGGGCGGTGCTCTTCGCGATGCTCGCCGGGGCGCTGTGCATGCGGTTCCTCGTCGACGACGGCACCTGGTGGCAGGGCCTGCTGCTCGGCCTCGCCGTCGCCGTCAGCGCCACCCTCGGGGACCTGGGCGAGTCCATGATCAAGCGCGATCTCGGGATCAAGGACATGGGCTCCCTGCTGCCGGGCCACGGCGGGATCATGGACCGCCTCGACTCGCTGCTGCCGACGGCGCCCGTGGCCTGGCTGCTCTTCCTGGCCTTCGTCGGATCCGGCTGACCCGCGAGCTGACCCGCGATCTGCGAGACTTGCTTCATCATGCCTACTCCGCAACGCCCCCGCCCGAGGCCGGGCGAGCTCACCTTCGCCGCGCCGCGCGGTGCCTCCCTCCCGCCGCGCCACCTCGCCGACCTCACCCCCGCCGAGCGCGGCGAGGCCGTGGCCGAGCTGGGCGAGAAGCCGTTCCGCGCCCGGCAGCTGTCGCGGCACTACTTCGCGCGGCTCACGGACGACCCGGCGGCGTTCACCGACATCCCGGCCGCCACCCGCGGGCAGCTCGCCGACCGGCTGCTGCCGCGCCTGATGACCGTGGTGCGGCACGCGAGCTGCGACGAGGGCGCCACCCGCAAGACGCTGTGGCGGCTGCACGACGGCACGCTGGTGGAGTCGGTGCTGATGCGGTACCCGGACCGGGTCACCATGTGCGTCTCCTCCCAGGCGGGCTGCGGCATGAACTGCCCGTTCTGCGCCACCGGCCAGGCCGGCCTGGACCGCAACCTGTCGGCCGCCGAGATCGTCCACCAGATCGTGGACGGCGCACGCGCCCTGCGCGACGGCGAGCTGCCCGGCGGCCCGGCCCGCCTGAGCAACGTCGTCTTCATGGGCATGGGCGAGCCGCTGGCCAACTACACGCGCGTCGTCGGCGCGATCCGACGCCTCACCGACGCCGCCCCCGACGGCCTGGGCCTCTCCCAGCGCGGCGTCACCGTCTCCACCGTGGGCCTCGTCCCCGCCATGCGCCGCCTCGCCGCCGAGGGTCTGGCCTGCCGCCTCGCGGTCTCGCTCCACGCGCCCGACGACGAGCTGCGCGACACGCTCGTGCCCGTCAACACCCGCTGGCCCGTCCGCGAGGTGCTCGACGCGGCGTGGGCGTACGCCGACGCGTCCGGCCGTCGCATCTCCATCGAGTACGCCCTGATCCGGGACGTCAACGACCAGGCGTGGCGGGCCGATCGGCTCGGCCGCCTCGTCAGGGGGCGCGGCGCGCACGTCAACCTCATCCCGCTCAACCCCACCCCGGGCTCGAAGTGGACCGCCTCCCGCCCCGAGGACGAGCGCGCGTTCGTGGCGGCGCTTCAGGCCCACGGCGTTCCGGTGACGGTGCGCGACACACGCGGGCAGGAGATCGACGGCGCCTGCGGCCAGCTCGCGGCGTCGGCGCGCTGAGCGGAATCGGCCCGTCCGCGGTCCGCCCGCCGTCCGCCCGCGGTGCCCCGTGGGCGCGCTGGTATCGTGAGTCGAACACCATTCCGACAGGGGAGCGCTCGCAGCGCTGAGAGTGCGGCAGCAGGCCGCAGACCCTCGAACCTCGCCCAGGTCATGCTGGGTAGGAAGTCGATGCCACCATGAAGCGCACCACCACGACGCTGGCCGCGGCCCTCGCCGCCCTCCTCGCCCTCACCGCCTGCGACGGCTCCGACGACCGGGGCGACGACGACGGCTCCGGCGGCGACCGCGAGGTCACCCTCGTCACCCACGACTCCTTCGCCGTATCCGACGCCGTGCTCGACGGCTTCACCCGCGAGACCGGCTACAGGGTGAACGTGCTGCGCGGCGGCGACGCCGGCGTCATGGTCAACCAGGCGATCCTCTCCAAGGACAACCCGCAGGGCGACGTCCTCTTCGGCGTGGACAACACCCTCCTCTCCCGCGCCCTGGACGAGGGCCTGTTCACCCCCCACCGGGCCGCCGGACTCGACCAGGTGCCCGAGGAGGTGCAGCTCGACGCCGGCGAACACCGCGTCACCCCCGTCGACACCGGCGACGTCTGCGTCAACTACGACCGCGCCTACTTCGACGACCGCGGCCTCGCCCCGCCCCGGACCCTCGACGACCTGGCCGACCCCGCCTACCGCGACCTGCTGGTGGTCGAGAACGCCGCCACCTCCTCGCCCGGCCTCGCCTTCCTCCTCGCCACCGTCGCCGCCCACGGCGAGGACGGCTGGCAGGACTACTGGGAGCGCCTCGCCGACAACGGCGTCGAGGTCGTGGACGGCTGGGAGCAGGCGTACAACGAGCGCTTCTCCGGAGCCGGCAACGGCGGCGACAAGCCGCTGGTCGTCTCCTACGCCACCAGCCCGCCCGCCGGGCTCGTCTACGGCGACCCGCCGCTCGCCGAGATCCCCGAGGGCGAGTGGCCCGACCAGGCCCCGACCGGCGTGGCCACCGGCACCTGCTTCCGCCAGGTCGAGTTCGCCGGGCTGCTGACCGGCGCCGCCAACCCCGAGGGCGGCCGCGCCCTGCTGGACTTCCTCCTCAGCCGGGCGTTCCAGGAGGACGTGCCGCTGACGATGTTCGTCAACCCGGTGCGCGCCGACGCCGCCCTGCCCGAGGAGATCACCCGCTACGCCGGGCGGGCCGAGGACCCCCCGACCGTCGCGCCGCAGACGATCGCCGACAACCGCGAGCAGTGGATCGACGAGTGGACCTCTCTCGTCCTGCGATAGCGCGGCGCCGCCCCTCGCGCGCCACCCTGGCGCGGCTGGCCCTGCTCGCCCCGCCCCTGGCGTTCTTCGCGCTCTTCTTCGCCTACCCCGTCGCCACCATCACCGGCCGCGGCCTGCGCGAGGACGGCGCCTGGCAGTTCGGCCGCGCCGCCGAGGTGATCACCGACGCCGACACCCTCGGCGTGCTGTGGTTCACCGTCTGGCAGGCCGCCGCCTCCACCGCCCTGACCCTGGCCCTCGCCCTCCCCGGCGCCTACGCCTTCGCCCGCCTGGACTTCCCCGGCAAACGCCTCCTCCACGCCGTCGTCACCGTGCCGTTCGTGCTGCCCACCGTGGTGACCGGCGCCGCCTTCCTCGCCCTCCTCGGGCGCGGCGGCCTCCTCGAGGACCTCTGGGGCATACGCCTGGACACCAGCGTCTGGGCGATCCTGCTGGCCCACGCCTTCTTCAACTACGCCGTCGTCGTCCGCGTCGTCGGCGGCCTGTGGGCCCAGCTCGACCCACGCCAGGAGGAGGCCGCGCGGCTGCTCGGCGCGGGCCCGTTCGCCGCCTGGCGGCGCGTCACCCTCCCCGCGCTTCAGCCCGCCGTCGCCGCCGCCGCGCTGCTGGTCTTCCTCTTCACCTTCACCTCCTTCGGCACCATCCAGATCCTCGGCGGCCCGCGCTACGCCACCCTGGAGGTCGAGATATACCGGCAGACCGCGCAGCTGCTGGACCTGCCGACCGCCGCCGTCCTCAGCCTCCTCCAGCTCGCCGCCGTCACCGCCCTGCTCGCCGCCCACGCGCTGATCGTGCGCCGTACCGAGGCCGCCCACCGGCTGACCAGCGCCGCGCGCACCGCCCACCGCCCGCGCGGCGCGGCCCAGTGGGGCGCGCTCGCGGCCGTCCTCGCCGTCATCGCGCTGCTGCTCCTGCTGCCGCTCGCGGTCCTGATCGAGCGCTCCCTGTCCGTCCCCGGCGGCTACGGCCTGGGCAACTACCGCGCGCTGGCCTCCACCGAGGGCGGCACCTTCCTCGTCGCGCCCTGGGAGGCGATCGGCACCTCGCTGCGCTACGCCGCCGTCGCCACCGTCATCGCCGTCGCCGTCGGCACGCTCGCCGCCGCCGCGCTCACCCGGCGCGCCGGCCGCCTCGTGCGGGGCTTCGACGCGCTGCTGATGCTGCCGCTCGGCACCTCGGCCGTGACCGTCGGCTTCGGCTTCCTCATCGCCCTCGACGAGCCGCCGCTGGACCTGCGCTCCTGGTGGCTGCTGGTGCCGCTGGCGCAGGCGCTGGTGGCGGTGCCGTTCGTGGTGCGCACCATGCTGCCGGTGCTGCGCTCCATCGACGACCGGCTGCGGCAGGCCGCCGCCGTGCTCGGCGCCTCCCCGGCGCGCACCTGGCGCGAGGTGGACCTGCCGCTGGCGCGGCGCGGGCTGCTGGTCGCGGCCGGCTTCGCCTTCGCCGTCTCCCTCGGCGAGTTCGGCGCCACCGTCTTCATAGCCCGCGCCGACGCCCCGTCCCTGCCCGTCGCCGTGGCCCGGCTGCTGGGCCGCGCCGGCGAGCTCAACTACGGGCAGGCCATGGCGTTGTCCACCGTCCTGATGCTGCTGTGCGCCGTGACCCTGCTGGTGCTGGAACGCCTGCGCCCCCTCCGCTCCGGGGAGCTGGTGTGACCGTGTCCGGGATCGAGGCCGAGGCCACGCTGGAAGAGCCCGCGCCGGAGGAGGCCATGCTGGAACTGGACGGCGTCACCGTCCGCTTCGAACGCCCCCGCCACACCGCGCTCGACGCCCTGGACCTCGCCGTCGCCGCGCACCAGACCGTCTGCGTGCTCGGCCCCAGCGGCAGCGGCAAGTCCACGCTGCTGCGGGCGATCGCGGGCCTGACGCCCGTCGACGCCGGTGCGATGCGCCTCGCCGGCCGCGACCAGGCGGGCGTCCCCGCCCACCGCCGCGGCGTGGGGCTGATGTTCCAGGACCACCAGCTCTTCCCGCAGCACGACGTCGGCGGCAACATCGCGTTCGGGCTGCGGATGCGCCGCGTACGCCGGGCCGAGGCCGGCCGGCGCGTCGCCGAGCTGCTCGACTTGGTCGGCATGGCGGGCGCCGAGCGCCGCGCCGTGGACACCCTCTCCGGCGGCGAGCAGCAGCGGGTCGCCCTCGCCCGCGCCCTGGCCCCGGGGCCGCGGCTGCTCATGCTCGACGAGCCGCTGGGAGCCCTCGACCGCACGCTGCGTGAACGCCTCGTGGTCGAGCTGCGGCAGCTGTTCCGGCGGCTGGGCACCACCGTGCTCGCCGTCACCCACGACCAGGGCGAGGCGTTCGCGCTGGCCGACCGGGTGGTGGTGATGCGCGAGGGCCGGATCGCCCAGGCCGGCACGCCCGCCGAGGTGTGGCAGCGCCCGGCCGACGAGTTCACCGCGCGCTTCCTCGGCTTCCGCAACCTCGCCGAGGCGGTGGTGCGCGACGGCGTGGCCGACACCGCGTGGGGTCCGGTGCCGGTGCCCGAGGGCACGCCGCCCGGGCCGTGCCTGCTGCTGATCCGCCCTTCCGGCGTCGGCCTGACCGGGCCCGGCGACGCCGACGCCCCGCGGTGCGCGGTGTGGGCCCGCACCTTCCGCGGCGACCACGTCGTCCTGCATCTGGAGCCGGAGCGCGGACCGGAGCTGGAGGCCACCTGCCCGCTGCGCGGCGCCCCGGCCGAGGGCGCGCGCGTCGGCGTGGTCTTCGACCCGGCCGACGTCGTCGCCCTGCCGGGCTGACGCACCTCTCCGTCTCGCCGCCTCCCCGTCCTTCCCCGTCCGCCTCAGGTCTGGCCTGCCCGGCCGGGGCATCGGACCGTGGTACTACGCCCCGTCCCCAAAGGTCCGGCCGTGGTCCGACGAGTCCGCGGCGGCGGCGCGCTTTCGTGGAGAGCACAGATTCCGTCTCACCCACGCAGGCGAAAGCGACCGAGATGATCGAGGCACACGAGCTCACCAAGCGGTACGGCGAGAAGACCGCCGTCGACCGGCTGAGCTTCACCGTCCGGCCCGGCAGGGTCACCGGCTTCCTGGGGCCCAACGGCGCCGGAAAGTCCACCACCATGCGCATGATCGTCGGCCTGGACGCGCCCACCGGCGGCAGCGTCACGGTCGGCGGGCGGCGGTACGCCGACCACCCGGCGCCGCTGGCCGAGATCGGCACCCTGCTGGAGGCCAGGGCCGTCCACACCGGCCGCTCCGCCCTCAAGCACCTCCTGGCCCTGGCCCACACCCACGGCATACCGCGCCGCCGCGTCGACGAGGTCATCGGCATGGCGGGGCTGAGCGAGGTCGCGGGCAAGCGCGCCGGCGGCTTCTCCCTCGGCATGGGCCAACGCCTCGGCCTGGCCGCCGCGCTGCTCGCCGACCCCGCCGTCGTGATGCTCGACGAGCCGGTCAACGGGCTGGACCCCGAGGGCGTGCGCTGGATACGCGGCCTGCTGCGCGGCCTCGCCGCCGAGGGCCGCACGGTCTTCCTCTCCTCGCATCTGATGAGCGAGATGGCCCAGACCGCCGACCACCTGATCATCGTCGGCCGGGGCAGGCTGCTGGCGGACACATCGGTGTCGGACTTCCTGCGCGCGGCCGGCGTCGACACGGTGAGGGTCGTCTCCCCGCAGGCCGGACGGCTGCGCGAGCTGCTCGCCGGTCCGGGCGCCGAGATCGCCGTCACCGCGGCCGACACCCTGGAGGTCGCCGGGATCAGCAGCCGGCGGATCGGCGTGGCCGCCGCCGAGCACGGCATACCGCTGGTCGAGCTGACCCCGCGCCAGGCGTCCCTCGAGGACGCCTACATGGACCTCACCCGCCAGGCCGTCGAGTACCACTCGGACGCACCCGCTGCGCACATCACGGACATCGCGGAGGCCACGGGCGCCGCGGTCGCCGCGGGCACCGCCGTCACGACCGCAACGACCGTCACGACCACGGAAGGAGCCGCACGCCGATGAGCACCGCCACCGACACCGTGACCGCGACCGCGCCCGCCCACGGGCGCCCCGGCGCGCCCGCGTACCGCCTCAGCACCCGCGGCATCCTCCGCGCCGAGTGGACCAAGCTGTGGTCGCTGCGCTCGACCTGGTACACGCTGGGCGGCGTCGTGGTCCTCACCCTCGGCCTCGGGCTGATCATCGCCGGCGCCTACGAGCCCGACGACGCCCGCGACGCGGACTTCGACCCGGTCGCACTGCCCCTCTTCGGGCTGAACTTCGCCCAGCTCGCCGTTACCGTCCTCGGCATCCTGGCCTTCACCGGCGAGCACTCCACCGGCATGATCCGCTCCACCCTGGCGGCCGTGCCCCGGCGGCTGCCGGTGCTGTGGGCCAAGGCGGCCGTCTTCGGCGGCGTCGTGCTGGCGATATCGGTCCCCCTGGCGTTCCTCACCTTCCTCCTCGGCCAGCCCTTCCTCTCCGGCACGGAGCTGGACCGGTCCCTGACCGACCCCGGCGTCGCGCGGGGCATCCTCGGCGCGGCGGCGTTCACCGCCTACGGCAGCGTGATGGGCCTGGCCATCGGCGCGATACTGCGGCGGTCCCCGGGCGCGATAGCCGTCTACGCCGGCGTGGCGATGATCCTGCCCGAGCTGGCGATGCTGCTGCCCTGGGACTGGGTGAACGACGCGGTGCGGTTCCTGCCGTTCTACTCCGGAGACGAGCTGGGCCGGGCGGAGCCCGGCCCCGAGGCCCTGTCCACGACGGCCGCGTATCTGGTCCTGGCGGCCTGGGCGGCCATCGGCCTCGCCACCGCGGCACTGCTGATCAGGCGCCGGGACGTGTGACGATGCACGGGTGGGAATGGGAGCCCCGTTGAGCACGCCCCCGGCGAACCCGGACGCCGGGTGGGAGGCGCTGCACGCGTCGCCCACCCGGCCGGTGCGGGCCGTCATGCGGTGGGTGCGGGCCCTCGACGCCCGGTACCCATTCTTCTGGGACCTGGTGCCGGTGTTCCTGGTCGCGCTGATCGCGTGGGGCGAGCTCCGCGGGGACGACTGGCGGGAGCAGGTGCAGCTCGACGGCGGCGTGCCGTCCGTCGTGCCGTGGATCCAGGCCGCGTCGTTCACGCTGCCGCTGATGTGGCGCCGCCGGTATCCGTTCGCGACGCTGCTGGCGATGGGGCTGCCCACGGCGATCGCGATCTGGTCGGGCCTGATGTCGGGCACCACCGCCTGCGTGTACGTCTCGCTGTTCGGCGTGGCACTGCGCTCCTCGATGCCCCGGCTGGCGTCGTCGGTGGCGCTCGTGGTGCTGGGCAGCCTGGCCTGGCTGGCGCGCTGGCCCCCCGAGAACCCCGGCAGGGCGTTCGTCGCCTTTCTGATCCAGGCCCTGGTGTTCGTGCTGGCCGGCTTCGTCATCCGCATCCGCCGGGACTACGTGGTGGCGCTCATCGACCGGGCCGCCCGGCTGGAGATCGAGCGCGACCAGCGCGAGCAGCTGGCCGCGGCCGCCGAACGGGCCCGCATCGCCCGGGAGATGCACGACATCATCGGGCACAACCTGGCGGTGATCACCGGCCTGGCCGACGGCGGCTCGTACGCCGCCCGCAAGACGCCCGAGCGGGCCGCGCAGGCGCTCGACGCGATCGGCGCCACCAGCAGGCACGCCCTGAGCGAGCTGCGGCGGCTGCTGGAGGTGATGCGGCACGAGCCGGTCGTCTCGGCCGAGCTGGCGCCGCAGCCGGGGCTGGCCGAGCTGGACCGGCTGCTGGCCCGCGTGCGGGAGGCCGGGCTGCCGGTGCGGTGCACGGTCACCGGCGCGCTCGGCGGGCGCGAGCTGTCGGCGGGGGAGGAGTTGACGGTGTACCGCGTGGTGCAGGAGGCACTGACCAATACGCTGAGGCACGGCGGGCCCGGGGCCCGCGCGGAGCTGAGGATCGAGCACGCGGCGGACGGCATCGAGGTGACGGTGAGCGACGACGGCCGGGGAGGGGAGGCGGCTTCCGCCCCCGCCGGCGGTCAGGGCGTCAACGGCATGCGGGAGCGGGCCGCGGTCTACGACGGCACCCTGGAGGCGGGCCCACGGCCGGGCGGCGGCTGGCAGGTCCGGCTCCGGCTCCCCGCGCGGCAAGCGGCGTGACGACGGGCGTGACGACGGGCGGGATGACGGGCGGAGCGACGTGACCACGGTGGTGATCGCGGACGACCAGGCGTTGCAGCGCCTCGGCTTTCGCATGCTGCTGGAGAGCCAGGACGACCTCGCGGTGCTCGGCGAGGCCGCGAACGGCGCCGAGGCGGTGCGGCAGGCCGCCGAGCTGAGCCCGGACGTGCTGCTGATGGACGTGCGGATGCCCGGCCTCGACGGCATCGAGGCCACCCGCCGCATCGTCGCCTCCGGCGGCCGCACCCGCGTGCTCATCCTCACCACCTTCGACCTCGACGAGTACGCCTACGCCGGGCTGCGGGCGGGGGCCAGCGGCTTCCTCATCAAGGACGCCTCCCCCGAGGAGCTGCTGTCGGGGATCCGCGCCGTCGCCAGCGGCGACGCGGTGGTGGCGCCCACCCTGACCCGGCGGCTGCTCGACCGGTACGCCCGCCACCTGCCGGAGACGGGCCCGGACGGCCAGCCGACGCCGGGCGGCGACGGGCCGTCGCCCGACGATCCCCGGCTGGCCGGGCTGACGGGCCGGGAGCGGGAGGTGCTCACCGCCATCGGCCGGGGCTGGACCAACGCCGAGATCGCCGAACGCCTCGTCCTCGCGCCGTCGACCGTCAAGACCCACGTGGGCCGGGTGCTGGCCAAGACTGGCTCCCGCGACCGCGTCCAGGCGGTGATCCTCGCCTACCGCACGGGCCTGGTCCGCCCCTCCGACCAGGACTGACAGGACTGACAGGACTGACCGGACTGCCCCGGACTGGCCCCGTTCAGGCCACGGGCAGCAGGAGCAGTTCGCCGGCGAGCCAGCTCAGCAGCCCGAAGACGGTCAGCGCCGTGCCGGCCCGCAGCCCCGCCACACCGCGCAGCAGCCGCTGCGAGGCGCCGAGCCGCAGCAGCGCCGCGCGGGTCTCGCCGCGCTCCGCCCGCACCTGGGCCGAGACCGCCGCGATCGTGCCGAGCACGGAGGCCAGCACGACCACCGTGCCCAGCACCCCCAGCGGCCCGAACAGCCCGGGCCCCTCCAGCCGCAGCGCCGCCAGCAGCGCCGCCGAGGCCGCGCACAGCGCACCCAGCGGGCAGCCAAGCCGGGACGCCTCCCGTTGCAACGCCCGCCCGGCCAGCAGCCGCAGCACGCCCGGCCGCCCGGCCGCCAGCACCTGCCCGCACAGGTGGGTCAGGCCCGGCGCCGCCAGCACGATCCCGACGGCGATCATCAGCCACCCGAGCACCACGCCCGGCGTCACCTCGCCCAGCACGCCCGGCAGCGCGAGGGTGTTGCCCGCCTCGCCGGACAGGTCCCGGGAGCCCGTGTGCGCGCCGAGCGCGATGCCCGACATGATCAGCACCATGCCCCACGGCAGCCCGCCAGGCGCCGGCACCGGCGGCTCGGCGGGCTCCGGCTCGCTCCGGCGCTGGTGCGGCTGCGCGGGCAACGGCGCCTGCGGCGGCGCGGGACGGTGCCGCAGCGCCAGGGCGCTGACGGCCGCCGCCGCCCCCGGCACCACCGCGAGCAGCGTGAGGGCCGCGGCCACCGGCAGCGGCTCGCCCGCGGACAGCCGCTCCGCCGCCGCGCCCCGGAGCGGCAGCCCGCCGCCCAGCGCGGCGATCCCCGTGGCATCGCCGCGCAGGTGCAAAAAGAGCAGGAGCGCCAGCACGCTGCCCAGCAGCCCGGCCAGGGCCGCCGACGCCGCCGCCAGCACCGGCACCCGCACCGGGCCCAGCCCCGCGGCGTCCAGCCCGGACCGCGCGCGCATCGAGGGGTCGGCCCGCGCCACCGCCCCCGCCAGCTGCAGGGTCGCGGCCAGCGGCAGCGCGCAGCACGCCAGACGCAGCGCCGAGGCGCCGCCGCTGCCGGGGTTGGCGAGGGCGTGTCCGAGGGCGGCGAGCAGCAGGAAGCCGACGCCCGCCGCCGCCCCGGCCAGCAGCAGCCGGCGGACGAGCGCCCCTGGTGCGGAGCCGCGCGCTAGGCGGAGAGCGAGCATGTGGCTGCCGCCGGTGCGCCGGTGGTGCGGCCGTCGACGATGGTCAGGGTGCGGTCCGCCAGGGTGGCCACCTCGGCGTCGTGGGTGGCCAGCACCACGGTGATGCCGTGGGAGCGCCCGGCCGTGGTGAGCGTGCGCAGCACCTGCGCCCGGTCGGCCTGGTGCAGCGGCGCCGTCGGTTCGTCGGCGAAGAGCACCTCGGGGGAGTGGACCAGCGCCCGCGCGATGGCCACCCGCTGCCGCTGCGCCTGCACCAGCACGGCGGGCCGTTGGCGGGCGCACTCCCCGACGTCGAGGCGTTCCAGCCACTCCAGCGCCGCCTGCTTCGCCGCCCGGTGCCCGGCGCCGGCGAGCAGCAGCGGCAGCGCGGCGTTCTCCCAGACCGCCAGCTCGGGCACCAGGCGCGGCGAGTCGCCGACCCAGCCGAACTTCTCGCGGCGCAGCCGCTCGCGGGACTCGGCCGTCAGGGTGTGCACCGGGACGCTGTTGAACCACACCTCGCCGCGCTGCGGCAGCAGCTGCCCGGACAGGCACCCCAGCAGGGTGGTCTTGCCGCAGCCGCGCGGCCCCGTGACGGTGAGGATCTCGCCCTGCCGCACGCCGACGGAGGCCCCGAGCAGCGCGGGCGAGCCCTCGTGGGCGTAGTGCAGGCCGCGCGCCCAGAGCACGTCGTTGTCGGGCGGGGCGTCGGGGGGTGGCGACCCTCCCGCCCGGTTGTCAGCCCTGTTCTCGGCTGGAGCCATCGTCGTCGGGCACCTCCGCTCGTCTCGCCGGTCGTTCCCCCGCGTCGACGCTTCCTCGTTCGTCCTCGTGCTTCGCTGTTCTGCGCTGTTTTCGCTGTTCTTTGTTCTTCCCCGTGGCCCATCCCCCGGCCGGGTGAACGAGCCGCGGGGGAGTCGGGTCACTGCGCCGTGCGCGGTTGTCGGCTTGTCGGGCAGCCGATTGTCGGGTTTCCGTTTTGTCCCACGAGAGCCAAGCTGGCACAGCCCTCACGGCCGCGCCCGCCCGACTCGGCCAGTTGTGCCGCAGGTTCCTCCGGACGGGGGCACGCCCCGCCCGGCCACGGGAAAACATCCTGGCGATACACGGCTTGCACGGCGTTCTTCCCGCGTTCGCACGTGCTCGGCAATCGATCTCCGGTCTCCGGCCGTGTTGCCCGGCGTCCCCCTGGGCATAGGGTGGGCAGGACCGAACCGGACCGTCAGGCGGGAGGCTGCCGTGACCAGCGAACTGCGTCGGCTGCGCAACTTCATCAACGGGGAGTTCCGTGACGCCCCCGAGGGGCAGACCACCGAGATCGTCGACCCCACCACCGGCCGGGCGTACGCCACCGCCCCGCTCTCCCGCACCGCCGAGGTCGACGCCGCCATGGCCGCCGCCCAGGCCGCCTTCCCCGCCTGGCGCGAGGCCACGCCCGCCGACCGCCAGCTCGCCCTGCTGCGCGTCGCCGACGCCTTCGAGAAGAACGCCGACGAGTTGCTCGCCGTCGAGTGCGAGAACACCGGCAAGCCCCTGGAGCTGACCCGGCAGGAGGAGCTGCCGATGATGCTGGAGCAGATCCGGTTCTTCGCGGGCGCCGCGCGCATGCTGGAGGGCAAGTCCGCCGGCGAGTACCTGGCGGGCATGACGTCCTTCCTGCGGCGTGAGCCGGTCGGCGTCTGCGCCCAGGTCGTCCCCTGGAACTACCCGATCATGATGGCGGTCTGGAAGTTCGCCCCCGCGCTCGCCGCCGGGAACACGGTCGTCCTCAAGCCCGCCGGCACCACGCCCGCCTCCGTGGTCTACGTCGCCGGGCTGTTGCGCGACGTCCTGCCGCCCGGCGTCTTCAACGTCATCTGCGGCGACCGCGAGACCGGCCGGCTGATGTTCGCCCACCCCACGCCCGCCATGGTCTCCGTCACCGGCTCGGTCCGCGCCGGCATGGAGGTGGCCGTCAGCGCGGCGCAGGACCTCAAGCGGGTCCACCTGGAGCTGGGCGGCAAGGCGCCCTGCGTGGTCTTCGACGACGCCGACCTCGGCGCGGCGGTGGAGGGCATCCGCGACGCGGGCTTCTTCAACGCCGGGCAGGACTGCACGGCAGCCACCCGCGTGCTGGTGCACGCCTCGGTGCACGACGAGTTCGTCTCGGCCCTCACCAAGGCCGCGGCGGCCGTGAAGACCGGGGACGTCACCGACCCCGACTGCTTCTACGGCCCGCTGAACAACCCCGACCAGCTCGCGAAGGTCTCCGGCTACGTCGAACGCCTCCCCGCCCACGCCACCGTCGCCACCGGCGGCCGCCGCGTGGGGGAGGCCGGGTACTTCTACGCCCCGACCGTGGTGACCGGCTGCCGCCAGGACGACGAGATCGTCCAGCAGGAGGTCTTCGGCCCGGTCATCACCGTGCAGACCTTCGCCGACGAGGCCGAGGCCGTGGCCCTGGCCAACGGCGTCGAGTACGGCCTGTCCTCCTCGGTGTGGACCACCGACCACGGCCGCGCGATGCGGATGTCGAAGGCGCTCGACTTCGGCTGCGTGTGGATCAACACCCACATCCCGCTGGTCGGCGAGATGCCCCACGGCGGCTTCAAGAAGTCCGGGTACGGCAAGGACCTGTCCTCCTACGGGCTGGAGGACTACACGCGGGTGAAGCACGTCATGACGGCGCTGTGACGCCGTATGCCGTACGCCCTGAGGCCGTGACCCGGCGGGCCGGGCGCGGGACGGCTCGGCGGCGGTTCGGCGGCGATTCTGCGCACTTCGGCGGCGACTGAGGCTCGATCAGCCGCCGTATCCCCGCGCCCCGCGCCTTACGCCGCCCCGCGCGGCCCGTCGCCCGTAAGGAGCCCGCGCAGCACCAGGGGCCGGTTGGTGGTGATCGCGTCCACCCCCAGGCGCAGCAGCCGCCGCATGGCCGGCGGGCTGTCGGCGGTCCAGGCCGAGATCCAGTACCCGCCGGCGCGGGCGAGCTCCACGGTCGGGCGGTCGATGAGGCCGAAGCGGTAGTTCAGCCAGCGCGGCCGCAACTCGGCCAGCAGCGAGGCGCGCGGCCGGCAGGCGCGCTTCCAGGTGAGCGCGATCTCCGCCGACTCCTCGGCGGAGCGCACCGCGCGCAGCGCCGCCGCGTCGCCGCAGTAGTAGACGCGGCCGGCCGCCCCCGCCCCGCGTACCGCCGCGACCGCCGCCCGCGCGGCGGACGGCGAGGGCTCGGGCAGGTCGATCAGAGTGCGCACCGGTGCGGTGACGGCCAGCGCCTCGGCCAGCGTCGGGACCCAGCCGCCGGTCGCCACGGCCACCTGGCGGGCCGTCAGCTCGGCCACGGGCCGGTCGTATCCCCACAGCCGCCGCAGCGTGGGGTCGTGCAGCACCACCGGCACCCCGTCCCGCGTGGTGCGCACGTCCAGCTCGACGGCGTCGGCCCCGGCGGCGATGGCGGCGCGGAAGGAGGCCAGGGTGTTCTCGCGTGCCTGGTAGGGGTCGCCGCGGTGGCCGACCACCGCCGCTACCCCTGCCATGCGGCCAGGTAGGCGTCGATCTCGCCGGTCAGCCGGGCCTTCGCGGCGGGTTCGAGGAAGGACGCCTCGACCCCGCTCCTCGCCAGGCCCGCCACGCCCGCCGCGTCCAGGTCCAGCAGCCGGGCGGCGACGGCGTACTCGGTGTTCAGGTCGGTGCCGAACATCGGCGGGTCGTCGCTGCCGATCGTCACCGGCACCCCCGCCGCCACCATCGCGGCCAGCGGGTGCTCCTCCAGCGTGGCGACGGCCCGGGTCGCGAGGTTGGAGGTGGGGCACACCTCCAGCGGGACGCGGTGCTCGGCCAGGTGCTCCAGCAGCGCCGGGTCCAGGGCGGCGCTGGTGCCGTGCCCGATGCGCTCGGCGCGCAGCTCGCGCAGCGCGTCCCAGACCGTGCCCGGCCCGGTGGTCTCCCCGGCGTGCGGCACGCTGTGCAGCCCGGCCGCGATGGCCCGGTCGAAGTACGGCTTGAAGCGCGGCCGCGCCACGCCGATCTCCGGCCCGCCCAGGCCGAACGCGACCAGCCCCTCCGGCGCCAGGTCGCAGGCCATCCGCGTCGTCTCCTCGGCCGCGATGTCGCCCTCCACCTCGCCGGGGATGTCGAAGCACCAGCGCAGCACCACCCCGAGCTCGCCCTCGGCGGCCCGGCGGGCGTCCTCGATGGCCTCCATGAACGCCACGTCCGGTACGCCGCGCCGCGTCGAGGAGTAGGGGGTGACCGTCAGTTCGGCGTAGCGGATCCGCTGCCGGGCCATGTCGCGGGCGATCTCGAAGGTCAGCAGACGCACGTCCTCGGCGTCGCGGATGAGGTCCACGACGGAGAGGTAGACCTCGATGAAGTGCGCGAAGTCCCGGAAGGTGAAGTAGGCGGCCAGCTCCTCGGGGTCCTTCGGGACGGGCGAGTCCGGGTGACGGGCGGCCAGTTCGGCCACGATGCGGGGCGAGGCGGAGCCGACGTGGTGGACGTGCAGTTCGGCCTTGGGCAGCCCGGCGATGAACGCCGTCAGATCCGTGGTGTGCGACACGGGGACCTCCGGTGGGAGTCGGTGCCCGCCCATGGTAGGCAAGGGCGGCACACGAACCAGGGGCGGCCCGTAAGGTGAGGGCCAACGATTGTGGAGGTCCGAGGTCCGGTGAGCGCTGAGCAGCACGACAACCCTCCCCCAGGCCCCGGAGGGCCTGCGAGGGGCCCCCATCGGCCGCCGGACGGGACCGCGCAGCCGCAGGCTGTGCCGCCGTATCCGCCGCAGCCGCAGGCGACGCCCGCGCAGGGCTACGGGTATCCCGCCACCGGCCCGCTCAGCGCCACGGGCTACGCCGTACCGTCCGGCGCCTACCCCGGTGCCCCCGGCTGGCCCGTGGTGGGCCCGGCCGGCCACCGCAACGGCCTGGGCACGGCCGCCCTCGTGCTGGGCGTCATCGCCGCCTGCCTGAGCTGGACCTTCGTGCTCAGCCCCGTCGTGCTGGTCCTCGGCGTCCTGGCGTTGATCTTCGGCATCGTCGGCGCCCGCCGCGCCCGCGGCGGCGGTGCCACCAACCGCACGGCGGCCCTCGGCGGCCTGTGGACCGGCGCGGGCTCGGTCGCGATCGCGGTGGTCCACGTCGTGCTGCTGGTGATCCTGGGCATGCGGCCGGTCGAGGTGGACTCCGAGGCGGGCTCGGCTTACCTGGCCGAGGCCGACGACACCGTCTCCTACGAGGACGGCCTGCTGCTGGCGATCTCCCAGCCGGTGGCGTCGGCGGACGGCGCGTTCGTCACCGTCACCGCCCGCCTGACCAACGACGGCGACGACGGCGTCGGCCTCGACGGCGCCGAACTCGTGGCGTACGCCGACGACCGCGAGCTCGACGCCGGCCAGGTGCGCCGCACCGATCCCGCGCCCGGCGGCCTGGAACCCGGCGAGACGCAGGACGTCAGCTTCACCGTCGCCGTCCCCGGCGGCACGGCCGAGCTCGGCGTCGACCTGGCGCCGAGCGGCGACCACGACTACTCCTACTGGGTGTTCACCCTCGACGGCGCGGCCGGCGGCGGCGAGCCCTCCGGCATCGACGCCTGACCCCGCAAGGCCGCGGACCTCCGGGCGGAAATACCCGCTGAAGCGGCGTAATGAACGGCCGCCCGGCCGCTCCCTCCTCATGGGCCGGCGAGCAGACGGCACGACACCAGCGCGACGCATGGGGAGGCACCGCCCATGGCGACACTCAGCGGCGATCACTCGGACACCTCGGCGGCGGCACCGGCGGCGGGCTGGCTGCCCTCGGCCGCGCCGTACCCGGAGGCGTGCCGCCGCGAGTGGGAACGCCACCCGCAGGGCGTGGCGTTGCTGCCCGCCGGCCGCCTCGGCTTCTTCGTGCCGCCCGGCACGATCGCCGGCTGGCTCGGGACGGGCGTGCGCGGCGCGGGCGGCGGGGGAGCTGGATCGTCGCGCCGCATCCCGGGCGGAGCAGCGGCGCGCGGTGCGGTGGCTGATCCAGCCGGAGCGCTCCGGGACGCTCACCGACCCGGATGTGCTCGACGTCGCCATGCACCAGGCGGCGGCGGGACGGAGCTGGAACGGAGCCAGAGGGGGCCGGGGCCGGAGGGGCAACGCCGACCGGACGGCCGCACGCCCCGGGGGGTGTGGGGCGGGCGGTCCGGTCCGTGAGGAGAACTGCGCGGCGGCAGGAGTCTGGCAGCTCCCGCTACCGCTCCCGACCGTACGGCAGGATCAGCCACGCCGGGCGGGGTGCCCCCGGATCCGCATCACATCCCCGCACCTTCTCCAAGGAGCGCACAGCATTCCGGCGGGATCTCGTCGGAAGTGGGTTTAGACCCCGGCGAACGCCTCCTCCAGCACGTCAAGGCCCTCCTCCAGCAGCGGCTCGCCGATGACGAGCGGCGGCAGGAAACGCAGCACGTTGCCGTACGTGCCGCAGCTGAGCACCAGCAGCCCGGCGCGGTGACAGGCCGCCAGCACCGCCGAGGTGGTGGCGGCGTCCGGGTCCTTCGTGCCGGGCTTGACCAGCTCGACCGCCAGCATGGCGCCGCGCCCGCGCACCTCGCCGATCACCGGGAACCGCTCGGCCATGGCGCGCAGCCGGGGCTTCATGACCTCCTCGATGCGCCGGGCCCGCGCGGGCAGGTCCAGCGTGCGCATGGTCTCGATCGCGCCGAGCGCGGCCGCGCAGGCCACCGGGTTTCCGCCGTAGGTGCCGCCGAGCCCGCCCACGTGCGCGGCGTCCATGAGCTCCGCGCGCCCGGTCACGGCGGCCAGCGGCAGCCCGCCCGCGATGCCCTTCGCCGTCGTCACCAGGTCCGGCACCACGCCCTCGTCCTCGCAGGCGAACCACTGCCCGGTGCGGCAGAACCCCGACTGGATCTCGTCGGCGACCAGGACGATCCCGTGCGCGGCGGCGAACTCCGCGATCCGGGGCAGGAAGCCCTTGGCGGGCTCGATGAACCCGCCCTCGCCCTGCAGCGGCTCGAAGACGATCGCCGCCGTGTTCTCCGTCCCGATCTCCTTGGTGATCTTCTCGATGACCTGGGCCGCCGCCTGCTCCGCGCAGTTCTCCGGGCCGGTCAGCCAGCGGAAGGGATACGCCATGGGGACGCGGTAGATCTCCGGCGCGAACGGCCCGAAGCCGTGCTTGTACGGCATGTCCTTCGCCGTCAGCGCCATGGTGAGGTTGGTGCGCCCGTGGTAGCCGTGCTCGAAGACCACGACCGCCTGCCGCCCGGTCGCGTAGCGGGCGATCTTCACGGCGTTCTCGACGGCCTCGGCGCCCGAGTTGAGCAGGACCGACTTCTTGGCGTGGTCGCCGGGGGTGAGGCGCGCCAGCTCCTCGCAGACCTCGACGTAGCCCTCGTACGGCGCGATCATCGCGCAGGTGTGGGTGAAGCGCGCGAGCTGCTCGCCGGCGCGCCGCACCACCGCCTCGGCGCTGTTGCCGACCGAGGTCACCGCGATGCCCGAGCCGAAGTCGATGAACGAGTTCCCGTCGACGTCGAGAACCACGCCGCCCCCGGCCGCCTGCGCGAAGACGGGCATGACGGTCGGCACCCCGGCGGCGACGGCGGCCTGCTTGCGCGCCGCCAGCTCCCGCGACCTCGGCCCCGGGATCTCGGTGACGAGCCGCCGCTCCTGCGGCAGGGACGGTCCTCCGGACTGTTCTGTCATGGTCGTCATGAGCGGGTCTCCTCGGCGAGAGAGGCTGGTTGCGTCACGGGTACGCCAGCAGGCTAGGGCGCGCGTCGTGCCCTGAGCACGCTCCGCCACGGAGCAAAACCCGCCGCCGTCTTGGCCGCCGAGGCAGACGGCGACCGGCGTGCCGGGGCCGGCGGGCTCCGCGATAGCGTCGGGCGCGTGTTCACCCCGGAACGCCGCGAGGACGTGCGGCACACGCTGCTGGAGCGGGCCGCCGCCGACCCGCGCGTGGCGGGGGCCGCGGTGACCGGCTCGGCCGCCGCCGGGCGCGAGGACCGGTGGTCGGACGTCGACCTCTTCCTCGGCGTGGCCGACGGCGTGAGCGTCGCCGAGGTGCTCGGCGACTTCACCGACGCCGCCTACCGCGAGCTCGGCGCGCTCCACCACTTCGACCTCCACGCCGGCACAGCCGTCTACCGCGCGTTCCTGCTCGGCGACCTGCTGGAGATCGACCTCGGCTTCGCCCCCGCCGCCGACTTCGGGCCCCGGGGCGAGGGCGGCTTCCGCGTCGTCTTCGGCGAGGCGGCGCCCCGCCGCGCGTCGGCCCCCGACCCCGGTCACCTGATCGGCCTGGCCTGGCACCACGTGATCCACGCCCGCACCGCCATCGAGCGCGGCACCCCCTGGCAGGCCGAGCACTGGATCGGCGCCGTCCGCGCCCACACCCTGAGCCTGGCCTGTCTGCGCCTGGGCCTGCCCGCCGCCTACGCCAAGGGCGCGGACCGGCTCCCGGCGGAGGTCACCGCCCCGCTCCGCGAGACCCTGGTGCGCGATCTCGACGCCAACGAGCTGCGCCGCGCCCTGCGCGCCGCGACCGCCGCCCTGCTGCGCGAGCTGCGCGCCACCGACCCGGCCCTCGCCGAGACCCTGGCCCCGGCCCTCACCGCCGCCGTGTCGCCGCCGGAAACGCCCGCCTCACCTCCTCCAGCAGCACCGGGTAGTCGGCGCCGAAGGTGACCGCCGCCGCGAGCAGCGCCTCCAGCGCCGCCCGCAGCGGATCGGGCTCGGCGGCGCCCCACAGCGCGGGCAGGGCCGCCGCCTGCTGCGAGACGTTCTCCAGCAGGCCGTTGCAGTGCGTCACGGTGGTGTGGGGCACGCGCTCGTCGGCCCACAGCAGCCGCCAGGTGCGCTCGGTGTCGTCGAACGGCGACGGCAGGGGGAGGCCCTCGTCGAGGGCGGCCAGCGCCGGGGCCACCCAGTCGATCCCGGCTATGCCCGCCCGTGCGCACGCCCGGCGCGCCGTCCAGCGCGCGACCGCCCGCTGCGCGGCCGGGGCCGCCTCGGCCATGGCCCAGCACAGCTCGGCGTCCAGCTCGGCCATGCCCGGCACCGCGCCCATGACCTCCCGGAGCCGGTCCCGGTCCGGGTGCCCCGGCCACGGCGCCGCCCGGCGCGCCCGCCCGGCGGTGTCCCGCGACGGCCCCTGCTCCTCCGGCGGCGACCGGCGAGGCAGCGCGGGCGGCGCCAGCCTGCTGGCGTACCGGTGCCAGTACGCCGCGACCGTGCTCGTCTGCTTCACCACGCCGTCCGGCTCCGCCGTGGCGGGCGCTGGCCAGAACTGCAGGAGATAGCGGTCGAGTTGCGGCTGCCCCGTCGTCCGCGTGTCCGCCTTGCGCCCCCGCGCCATGCCGCTGCCGCAGTACCGCACGCGGTGGCGGACGGCGTCGATGCCCAGCGGCCAGTGCTCCTGGCCGCCCCACGCCTGGAGCCCGACCCGCCCCGACCCGGGCGTGAAGGTCGCCTCGACGACCTCCTCCCACTCCTCCAACGCCTCGTCCACCGGCGGCGCCTGCTCGTGCAGCTCGACGGCGAGACCGACCTTGCCCGTGTGCAGCCCGGTGATGAGGAAGAGCAGACCGGGCGCGGCCGCGCCGCACAGCCCGTTGCGCTGGCCGGCGAAGGACTCCGGGAGGTCCGTGCCGCACCGGCCGCCTCGGCTCTCGACATAGAACTGCCCGTAGTGCACCCAGAGTTCGCCCTTGAACAAGACGCGCATCGCCGCCCCCATCAACACATCGACCGTACGGGTTCCACTCTGCCACCCGGCACTGACACCCCCGGCCCGATTCGTGACAGGCTTGCGCCATGGACAACCCGGCCGCCTCGGCGATCACCCTGGAAAAGGTCGCGGCCACCGCGCCGGGGCTCGTCAGCCTCTACAAGTCGGCCGGGACCACCCTCGACAAGCACGGCATGCGCGGCGAGCGCGCCGCCGTCTACCTCGTGCTCGACCGCTCCGGCTCCATGCGCCGCTTCTACCGCGACGGCACGGTCCAGCGTCTGGCGGAGCAAGTCCTGGGCCTGGCCGCGCACTTCGACGACGACGGCGTCGTCCCCGTCGTCTTCTTCTCCACGGAGGTCGACACCCACCAGGTCGAACTCGGCCGCCACGAGGGCCGGATCAGCGCCCTCCACGACTCCCTCGGCCACATGGGCCGCACGTTCTACGAGAAGGCGATGCGCGCCGTCATCGACCACTTCCAGGCCTCCGGCGCCTCCACCCCCGCCCTCGTCGTCTTCCAGACCGACGGCTCCCCCGACAACCGGTCGGCCACCACCCGGCTGCTGACCGAGGCCTCCCGGCTGCCGCTGTTCTGGCAGTTCGTGGGCTTCGGCGACGACAGCTTCGCCTACCTCCGCAGGCTCGACACCCTCACCGGCCGCACGCTGGACAACGCCGGCTTCTTCGCCGCCGGAGACGAGCCGCGCGCCATCCCCGACGCCGAGCTGTACGACCGGCTGATGGCGGAGTTCCCCGAGTGGCTGCGCGAGGCCAGGCGGCTCGGCGTCGCCAAGCCCGCGCAAGCGCCCGCCTAGCGCTCCTCCAGCCCCGCCAGCAGCGCGGCGATGTCGAGACCGGTGCGCAGGTACTGCTCGAAGATGAGGTTGTGCAGCGCCCACGGGGAGCGGCGGCGCCTGATCAGGTCGATCGCCGAGGCGGCGTCCATGCCCAGCTCGATGAGGGTCTGCGCGACCACCAGGCCGGAGCGGTTGTACCCGTACTGGCAGCGCACCAGCGTGACGCGGCCCGCCCGCGAGGCGCTCGCCGCCGTGCGCGCCAGCTCCCGCACGCGGTCTATCTGCCGGGCCGTCAGCGGGTCGTCGGGCATCTCGGCCACCAGGTGCTCCACGCCGTCGGGCGGCCCGTGCCCCGGACGCGTGAACAGGCTGATCACCAGGTCGAACTCGGCCCTCACCACCACGGGCCGCACCCCGCCGTCGTCGTCCGCCCACCGATGCCCACCCATCCACAGCCCCGGCGTGATCTCGTCCCACGGCGCCCGCGGCTCGGGCGCGTCGCGCCCCCTGTTGCGTGCCCTCACCCACGCTCCTTCGCTCCGCTGGCCCCTGTGGTCAAACGGCCACCGGCCCGCTGCTGTTCCCCTTGCCGTTCCCCGTCCCCGCGAACCCGTACCATCACCGGGTGGAGCTGACACCAGAGGACCTACGGGCCCAGTTCTGCGCGGACTTGCCGGCGCTGCGGCGGCTCACCCGGGGCGCGGCCGGGCAGCGGCGGCGGGCCGAGTTGGAGCGGATCGCGCGGGCGGCCCGGCAGGGCGAGGACATCACGCCGCTGCTCGTGGCGGCCGGACTGCTGGTGCCGGACGACGAGGACGCGCTCCTCGCCGCCGGCGCCCCGCCCCACGACTCGGAGCGGAGCGGCTCGCGGTTCCCGCTGCCCACCGCCGTCGGCGGCCCCGGCCGGCCCGTCTCCGGCGACTACGTCTGCCCCGACGGCGGGTGCAGCCGCGTGGAGCGGCGCGGCCCCAGCGAGCCGGTGCCGGAGTGCGAGGTTCACCGGAGGGCGCTGCGGCTCATGGCCGACGACTGAGCCGGGGAGCGCCATGAACGGGTTCCTGGCCGAGCTGGGGCGGAAGTTCGCCGACCGGTGGTTCGCGCTCCTGGTGCTGCCGGGGCTGTTCTACGCCGGCGTCGCCGCCGTCGCCCTCACCCTCCGGCAGCGGAACTGGGCGGACTGGCAGGCGGTCTGGGACGGCGTCAACGAGCTGACCACCCAGACCGAGGGCCAGAACGTCGGCGCGCGCACCGCCCTCGTGCTCGTGGCACTGCTGCCGCTGTCGACGGCGCTCGGCCTGCTCGCGCAGGGCCTGGCCGGGCCGGTGGAGCGGGCCATGAGCGGCGAGTGGCCACGCCCCCTGGCCGGCCTCGCGACCCGGCTGACCGAGCGCCGCGCCGAGCGGTGGCGTGCGGCGCACACGGCGTACGAGGACGCCGAGCGCGACCCGGCGGGCCACGACGAGGCGGTGGCGGAGGCCGCCGCCCGCCGCAACGCCATCGCGCTGATGAGCCCGCGCCGCCCCACCTGGATGGGGGACCGCCTCCTCGCGCCCGGCGTGCGGATCGACGCCGAGTACGGGCTCGATCTGCCGTCCCTGTGGTCCCGGTTGTGGCTGATCCTGCCGGAGGAGACCCGGGGCACCCTCGCGGAGAGCAGGCGTCGTCTTGACGAGGCGATGACGCTGGGCGGGTGGGCCGTGCTGTACCTGGCGCTCGGCGTCGTCTGGTGGCCCGCCGCGCTGATCGGCCTGGGCGCGGGGCTGGCGTCCCACCGGCGCGGCCGCGTCGCCGCCGAGGTCTACGCCGACCTCGTCGAGGCGACGGTGGACGTGAACCTGGACCGGCTGGGCCGTCGCCTGGGCGGCGAGTGGCCCAGGCGGCGGGGGCGGGGGATCACCGCCCGCACGCGCAAGGGGGCGTGACCGCGGGGGCGGGCGGCCTCACCCGTGCAGGGTGGGGGAGTGCTCCGGCGCCGGGCAGATGCGGTCCCCGTCGCTGTCGAAGACGTACAGCTGGTCAAGGTCCAGCAGCAGCGGCACCCGCTCCCCGAGCCGCAGGTGCAGGTCGGTGGGGGCGCGCAGCACCAGCCCGTCGGTGATGCGGCCCGGGGTGGGCGCGGGCGGCGGAAGCTGCGGCGAGGACGGGCGTTCCAGCGTGGAGACGGTCGCGTCGGAGTGGCCGTTCTCGGCGGAGCGGTCGAAGGAGGCCCAG
The DNA here is from genome assembly GCF_052246635.1 of Streptomyces sp. 6N223. Taxonomy (NCBI): domain Bacteria; kingdom Bacillati; phylum Actinomycetota; class Actinomycetes; order Kitasatosporales; family Streptomycetaceae; genus Streptomyces; species Streptomyces sp. 6N223. The sequence continues at coordinate 108,712 of NZ_JBQQCA010000016.1, forward strand.
CCGAACAGGCGGCCCAGGCGCCCGCCGGTGCCGTTGCGCCCGTTGCGGCGCGAGCGCGCCCGGCGGGTGGGCGGCCGCGGCGACTCCAGGCCCTCCACGTCGGCCGGGTGGGCGCCGGTGCTCACGTGCACCAGCGACTCGTGGCCCTGGAACTCCACGTGCTGCACCACCCCGTTGACCAGCGCCTCGCTCGACCGCATCTCCTGCGGGGAGGCGATCCGCGCCGCCTCCGAGCGCAGCCCCACCGTGATCTGCCGCCCCATCTGGATCCGCAGCAGCTGGTGGTCCGGACTCAGCGGCTCCGGCAGCTCCATCCGCTGCTTCCCGAAGTCGATGCTGAGCCTGCCGCCGAGAGGGGCGTGCACGGTGGCGCGCAGCAGGTTGATGCGCGGGGTGCCGACGAACGCCGCCACGAAGAGGTTGTCGGGCAGCCGGTAGACGTCGCGGGCGGTGCCGGTCTGGAGGAGCACGCCGTCCCGCATGACCGCCACCCGCTCGCCCAGCGACATCGCCTCCGCCTGGTCGTGCGTGACGTAGACCGTCGTCACGCCCAGGTGCCGGGTGAGGGTGGCGATCTCGGCGCGCAGCCGGTTGCGGAGCTTGGCGTCCAGGTTGGACAGCGGCTCGTCCAGCAGGAACGCCTTGGGCCGCCGGACGATGGCCCGCCCCATGGCCACGCGCTGCCGCTCGCCGCCGGAGAGCTGCGCCGGGTAGCGGTCCAGCAGCTCCTCGATGCCGAGCATCCGGGCGGCCTCGTCCACGCGCGGGCTGTTGTCCTCGTGCGGCGACTCGATGCGCAGCGGGAAGCCGATGTTCTGACGGCCCGTCATGTTGGGGTAGAGGGCGTAGTGCTGGAAGACCATGGCCAGTTCGCGCTCCCCGGGCGGGGCGAGGTTGGCGTACTCGCCGTCCAGATAGAGCTCACCCGAGGTGATGTCCTCCAGCCCCGCGATCATCCGCAGCACCGTCGATTTTCCGCAGCCGGAGGGTCCGAGCAGCACGACGAACTCGCCCGGCTCGATGTCCAGCGACAGCCGGTCGACGGCGACCACGTTTCGTGGGTAAATCTTGGTGACTTCTCGCAATGAGATGGCACGAGTCATGACGTTCTGCCCAGGGTCCCCTTTGAGCCAGCGGTGCGAAGGAACGTAGCGCACCAGATGTCCCAGGGGAACGGGTATGCACAGGTTGCTGGACTGCATATTCGATCACGTTCGACAAGCACGCCCCCGGGCGCCCCCGCCGGGCCGCCCGATCGGGGCAACCGGCGTGCCGCTGCACTAGATTGAGCGGGACCGGACGCGCCGCCCCCGGCCTGGTCAGAAGGGCAGGTGGCGGCGGTGAAGACGGCACGTCAGGACGTGGCAGAGCGCGAACGCGGCGCGGATGGGGCGGAGATGAGCTGGGATGGTGCGCGGGGAGCGCGTGAGGGGCGCGAGGGCGCACAGCCGGTGCCGCGGCCCGGTGACGTGCCGCCGATGCCCCGGCGGTCACCCGAGACGGCCCCCGAGACGGCCCCCGACACGCCGCCCCTGGTCCGCTGGCTCGGCGCGCCGCGCCCGCCCGCCAGCCCCGGCGTTTGGCGGCAGAACCACGTGCCGAAGCCGCCCGAGGACCCCGACCGGCTCGGCGACCGCGAACTCGTCGGCGGCGCGGTGCTCGCGGCGCTGCTGGGCTGGCTGGTGTGGTGGCTGTGCCGGAACAACGTCCTGTTCTTCGAATGGTGGATCAGGCCGCTGGACTGGGTGACCCCGCCGAGCTGGGGCAAGCTGCCCGACGACTGGCGCCCCGGCATGCCCACCGACGACCTCTTCGTCGCCCGCCGCCGGGCCGAGGACGTCTACACCGTGCTCTTCGCCGTCGTCCTGGCCTGCGTCACCGGCAGGCTCGGCCACTGGGACGAGGTCTGGCGCCGCTACGCCCCCGCGCCCGCGCGGCGGATCGTGCGGAGCGTCCTCGACCGCTTCTGGTGGGTGGGCCGCCACCGCCGCCCGCTGCTGGCTCTGCTCGCCGGCGGCGTCGTCTGGACGGCGTGCTTCAACGGCAACTGGACCTTCTGGCTGGAACCGCTGTATGCCGTCGTCCCCGACACCTGGTGGAAGCCCGAGGACACCACCCAGTACACCGTCACCTACAACCTCTACTACCTCCTCTACACCGCCCTGCTCGCTGCCCTCGCCGCCTGGGCCGGCCGGTGGCGGCCCGCGTGGCTGGAGTTCCGCGCCGAGCTGCGCCGGCGCCGCCACGGCGACGACGCCGGCCTCTCGGCCGTGCCTCCCGGCGGATCCGCCCCCGCGGCTCCGCCGTTCGAGGTCGCCGACCTGAACGCCGTCGGCCACCCCGAGGCCGCCGCCCGGCTCGCCGAGGAACTGCGCGAGGGCCGCATGAGCGACCTCGACTACGCCCGCATCGACCGCCGCTGGCAGGAGGTGCGCGCCCGCCCCACCGAGCTGGACCGCTTCGCGGAGGAGGCCGCCGCCAGCGGCGCCGCGGCGTTCCCCCACCCCTCGGGGTCCCGGGACCTGGCGGCGCGCACCGCCCAGCACGACCTGCTCACCCGCCAGGTCAGGATCGGCCAGGCGCCCGACGAGGAGCGCAACCCCTACGCCTACCGCGGCGAGGAGATCGCCCTCGACCCGGCCGTGCTCGGCACCTCGCTGCTGGCCGTCGGCCCGCCCGGATCGGGCAAGACGGGCCGCGTCATCCGGCCCGTCACCGAGGCGATGTGCCTGCAGGCGCTGACCGGCCAGGCCGCCGTCGTCGCCGTCGGCACCGCCCGCAGCGCGCTCGGGCCCGACGACGCCTTCGACGTCGTCCTGCACATCGGCGACCCGGACGGCGCCCGCGGGCCCGGCTACCACCTCGACCCGTACGGCGGCGCCACCGACACCGACGAGGCCGCGCGCCTGCTGGCCGAGTCCCTGGTCGGCGGCAGCCGCGTCGAGCCGCGCGAGGCCGCCGCCGTCCTCGTGCAGCTCATCGGCCCCTACCACGCTGCCTACCGACAGCTCCCCGGCGTTCCCGAGCTGCGCGCCATGCTGGACGGCGCCCCGGCCATACTGGCCACGCTGCGCGAGGACCTGCGCCTGGCCGGGGCGTTCGACCAGGAGCGGGAGCTGGACGCCCGCGCCCGCCAGACCGAGCGGCCCGACGACCTCGGCCCGCACCTCGCCGACCTCCTCGCGCTGCTGGACCGCGCCGGGTTCTCCGGCGGCGAAGGCGCGCGCCGCGGCCGGCCGTTCTCGCTGGCCGACGCCCTGGCCCACCCCATGCGGGTGCGCGTGGACCTGCCGCCCACCGGGCACACCGAGGCGGCCCGCATCGTCACCCGGCTGCTGCTGGCCCAGTTCACCGCCGCCGCCGTCACCCGTCCCGACCGCTCCCGGTTCGTCTGCCTGATCCTCGACGACGCCACCTCCGCCGTCACCCGCGGCACGGTGCGCGGCCTCACCCAGCTGCGCCCGAACAACGCCGGGGCGGTGCTGGCGCTGCGCACCCTCGACGACGTGCCGAAGGAGCTGCGCACCGGGCTGCTGGGCGCGGTCGGCTGCCGGATGGCGTTCTCCGGCATCACCACCTGGGACGCCGAGCACTTCGCCCGCGCCTGGGGCACGGAGTGGACCGAGGACACCGACGTCACCCGCACCCCCGACCGCACCGGCGGCGCGGTCAAACGCCTCGTGCGCCTCGTGCGCCGCGTCTTCACAGGGCGGGACACCACGACCGAGTCGGTGACCGTGCGGCGCGTCGAGCGGGAGCGGTGGTCCGCCTCCGAGCTGGCCCACCGGGTGCCGCCCCGGCACGCGGTGCTGTCGGTCACCCGCGTCAACGGCGAGCCGGGGCCGCCGGTGCTGGTGCGGCTCGGCTGACGGCGGCCGGCACAGGGCGTGACCGGTGGTGCGCGCCGGGGCGCGCGACCGGGGGCACGAGCCGTCGGACGGTCGCGCCGCCGGGCGGTACCGTGAGGGGGTCCCCCGCGACCGCACGTCCCGCCGAAGTCTCGCCGAAGTCCCGCCAAAGGTGGTCCATGCTCCCGACGCTCGCCTCGCTCGCGCAGCACTCGGCCCTCAAGCTGAGCGTTCTCACCGGCGAGGACAAGCTGGCGGTTCCGGTGAAATGGGCGCAGGTCAGCGAGCTCGCCGACCCGGCGCCGTACCTCGACGGCGGAGAGCTGCTGCTGACCACCGGCCTGAAGCTGCCGGTCCACGACCCGGCCGAGATGCGCGGCTACGTGACGCGGCTGGCCGCCGCCGGCGTCGTCGGCATCGGCTTCGCCGTCGGCGTCAACCACCCCGGGGTGCCGCCCGCGCTGCTCGACGCCGCCCGCGAGGCCGGCCTGCCGCTGCTGGAGGTGCCGGTCCGCACCCCGTTCATCGCCATCAGCAAGGCCGTCTCCGCCGCGCTCGCCGCCGAGCGGTACCGCGCGGTCACGGCGGGCTTCGCGGCGCAGCGGGAGCTGACCCGCGCGGCCCTCTCCCCGGGCGGGCGGCGCGCCCTGCTGGCGCGGCTGGCCGCCCAGGTCGACGGCTGGGCAGCGCTGTACGACCTGACCGGCGCCGTCACCGACGCCGCCCCGGCCTGGGCGGCGCGCCGCGCCGAGCGGCTGGCGCCCCAGGTGCGGCGGCTGCGCGACCGCCCCGCCCCGGCGAGCGCCGTCTGCGACGGCGGCGCGCCCGGCTCCGGCGGAGCCGAGGACCGGGTGGAGCTGCAGTCGCTGGGCACCGGCCAGCTCCCGCAGGCCGTGCTCGCCATCGGCACCGCCGCGCCGCTGGGCACCGCCGAGCGGTACGCCGTGGAGGCGGCCGTCGCGGTGCTGACCCTGATCACCGAGCGCTCGCACGCCTTCCAGGCGGCGGAGTCCCGGCTGGGCGCGGCCGTGCTGCGGATGCTGCTGGCGGGCGAGCCGGACCACGCGCGCGCCGTCGCCGGGCAGCTCTACGGCGGGCTGCTCGACGCGCCGCTGCGGCTGCTGGTGGCCGACGCGGGCGGGGACCCGGCCGCCCTGGAGGAGCTGGGCGAGGCGGTCCAGGCCGCCGCCGCCCGCGCCGGGGAGTCGGTGCTGGCGGCGGCCGACGGCGGGCACCTCGTGCTCCTCGCCGCCGACGGCGGCTCCGTGGCCGGCGCCTGCGCCGACCACGCCCGCACCCGGCCAGCCGCCGACGGCCCGCCCGGCCTGGCCCTCGGCATGTCGGCCCCGACCGGCCTGGCCGCGGCCCACGCCGCCTACCGGCAGGCCCGCGAGGCGCTCGCGGTGGCCCGCCGCCGCGGCCGCACCCTGGTCGAGCACGACGACGTGGCCGCCGGCTCGGTCCTGGCGCTGCTGGCCGACGACGCGGTGCGGGCGTTCGCCGACGGCACGCTGCGGGCGCTGCACGAGCACGACGCCCACGGCCGCGGCGACCTGGTGGCCTCGCTGCGGGCCTGGCTCTCCCGCCACGGCCAGTGGGACGCGGCCGCCGCGGACCTCGGCGTGCACCGGCACACGCTGCGCTACCGGATGCGGCGGGTGGAGGAGATCCTGGACCGCTCGCTGGACGACCCGGACGTGCGGATGGAGCTGTGGCTGGCCCTGAAGGCCACGGCGCGCGACGACGCGAGCGCCGCGTAGGCGGCGCGGGAATCCCCGCGCCGCCTACGGCCGCCCGCGCCCGTCCACGCCCGCGTACGCCGCCCGGGCCGCGCGCCTCACGCTGCGCAGTACTCGGCCTCCGCGCCGATGATGCGGTAGACGCAGTCGGCGTACTCCAGCATCAGGAGGACCGCCTCCCGGTTGCGGCTGGTCTCGCGGTCGATCACGTCCCCGGGCGGGTAGAAGCCGCCTTCCGCCTCGGAGGTCGGGTACATCTCGAAGGTGTACGAGAAGATCCCCTGGTCCCCCCACATCCAGTCGTCGATCGTCCCGTCCGTGAGGTACAGGTCGCTCGACTGCTGCGGGGTGTAGCCGTTGGTCTCGGCCATGGCGGTGCCCAGCGCGGCGAAGGTGTCCGCGTCGTCCTGGGTGAGGCCGGGCGCGGTGTCGTCGTAGGTGTAGCCGTAGGGCCACAGCACCAGTTCGCTGTAGGTGTGCCAGTCGATGTGCGTGGTGATCTGCTGCTCGCCGCCGACCACCCGGCCGCGCACGAAGTCGGCCACGGCCTGGGTCTCGGGCGCCGACTCGGCCGACGGGCCCCGGTAGGTCTCGCTGCTGGGCGAGTCCGAGGAGCCGCCGCAGCAGCCCCACTCGTACGCCCAGTTGCGGTTCAGGTCGGTGCCGATGGCGCTGGAGCCGGCGTTGGGCTCCCGGTTCTTGCGCCACATCTGGAACTCGCCGGAGGCGGTGTCGTAGGTCTTCCCGTCGGGGTTGACCGAGGGGATGATCCACACCTCGCGGGTGTCGAGGTACTCCGTCAGCTCCGCGTCGGCGCCGTACTGCGAGGTGAAGTCCGCCAGCAGGTACAGCGCCATCTCGACGGTGAGGTGCTCGCGGGCGTGCTGGCCGTGGGTGAACAGCACCTCGGGCTCGTCCTCGTCGTCGGCGACGTTGTCGCTGATCTTGACCGCGACGATGTCGGTCCCCTCGTAGGACTGGCCGATGACCTGGCTGCTGACCAGGTCCGGGTACTGCGCGACGGCCTCGTCGACGGCCGCCAGCACCTCCTCGTAGGTGGCGTAGTCCTCGGGGGCCGCGGCCTGCCGCGTCGAGGGGAGGGCGTCGAGTTCGTAGCCGAGGTCCCGCAGCCGCTCGGCCTCGGCCGCGTCGGCGGTGACGACCACCGAGCCGTGGCGCACCTCGTCGACGGCGACGCCGGTGCGGGCCAGCTCGGTGCGCTCGGCGCGCGTGGCCAGGCCGCCGACCTCGTACTGCCGGGCGGCGCCGTCGGCGGTGGCGCCGTCGGCGGTGGGGGAGGGGGACGAGGACGGGGGCGCGGCGATCGCCTGGGAGCCGAGGGCGAGGGCCAGCGTGAGGGAACAGGCGGCGGCCACGGTGGTGGCCCGCCTTCTGCCGCGTGGAATGAGAGGCATCACATCTCCGGGTGGGGGGACGGTACGCGGTGGTGCTACGCGCCAGTAAGTGTCGCGTTCGCGTCATGCTCGCGGAGATGGCATGAGCTGGTCAACGCCGCGTCGCCGACCCCGCCGTTTCCACCGGGAATTCCGCCGCAATGGCGCACCGGTCCGACACATTCAGCCGCTCCGCACAACTGGACGGACCCCGATCTGCGCCTACCGTGGGGACGAGGCATGACGCACCCACGCAGCGGCAGAGGAGAGGGATCCGCGATGACGACAGGGACTGACCCACAGGCGTTCTGGCTCGCCGGGCGCGCCACGGCCGGAGAGACGGTCCTTGAGGTCACCTCGCCCTGGGACGGCCGCCGGGTCGGCGCGGCCGGCGTGCCCAGCGACGCGCAGGTGGAGGAGGCGGTCGCCGCCGCCCACGCCGTGGCCAAGGAGTTCGCCGCCTCGCCGGCGTACGCCCGCGCCGCCGCCCTCGACCACGTCTGCCGGCGCCTCGGCGAGCGGACCGAGGAGATCGCCCGGCTGATCACGGCGGAGAACGGCAAGCCCATCAAGTGGGCCCGCGTCGAGGTCGCGCGGTGCATCTCCGTCTTCCGCTGGGCCGCCGAGGAGGCCCGCCGCTTCAACGGCGGCACGGCGCAGCGCCTGGACTCCGAGGCGGGCGGCGCCGGCCGCCTCGCGCTGACCCGGCGTTTCCCCTACGGACCGGTGCTCGGCATCGCGCCGTTCAACTTCCCCCTCAACCTCTGCGCCCACAAGGTGGCCCCCGCCCTGGCCGCCGGGGCGCCGATCATCCTCAAGCCCGCCCCGGCCACCCCGCTGTCGGCGCTGCTGCTCGGCGAGCTGCTCGCCGAGACCGAGCTGCCGCCCGGCTCCTTCAGCGTGCTGCCGGTGCCGAACGACGCCATGCCGCCGCTGGTCCAGGACCCCCGGCTGCCGATCATCTCCTTCACCGGCTCGGTCCCGGTCGGCTGGTCCATCCGCGACTCCGTGCCGCGCAAGCGCGTCACCCTGGAACTCGGCGGCAACGGCGCGGCCATCGTGCTCGGCGACTACGCCTCCGACGCCGACCTGGACTGGGCGGCGCAGCGCATCGCCACCTTCTCCAACTACCAGGGCGGCCAGTCCTGCATCTCGGTGCAGCGGGTCATCGCCGACGCCGCGGTCTACGACCGGCTGCTGCCCCGGCTGATCGAGGCGGTCGGCGCGCTGGTCACCGGCGACCCCGACGACGACGCCACCGACGTCGGCCCGCAGATCAGCGAGGACGCCGCCCGGCGCGTCGAGTCCTGGGTGAGCGAGGCGACGGCCGCCGGGGCGAAGATCCTCGCGGGCGGCGTCCGCGAGGGCGCCAGCTACCAGCCGACGCTGCTGGAGAACGTGCCGCGCGACGCGAAGATCGCCTGCGAGGAGGTCTTCGGGCCGGTCATGTCGGTGAGCCGCGTCGAGGGCGAGCAGGCCGCGTACGCCGCCGCCAACGACTCGAAGTTCGGCCTCCAGGCCGGCCTGTTCACCCACGACGTGCAGGCCGCCTTCCGCGCCCACCGGGCCCTGGAGGTCGGCGGCGTGGTCGTCGGCGACGTGCCGTCCTACCGCGCCGACCAGATGCCGTACGGCGGCGTGAAGGATTCCGGCGTGGGACGCGAGGGCGTGCGCTTCGCGATGGAGGACTACACCTACGAGCGGGTCATGGTGCTCGCCGGCCTGGAGCTGTAGCCACGAGAAGCGCTAGTGACCGTCATTGTCATACGAGCTACGCTGCGGCGCATGGGTGACACCACGTTCCGCCCCACGCTGGGCGCCGTCGAGGAGACGCTGCTGATCACGCTCTACGGCCGGGCCGTGGAGACCCGTGACCAGAACGGGCTGCTGGACGACCCGGCCGCCGTGGCGATGGTGGAGGCCATCGACTACGACTTCGCGAAGTTCGACGGAAAGCCCAGCCTGCCGCGCGCCTGCCTGCGCACCCTCACCTTCGACCACTGGGTGCGGGCCTTCCTCGCCGAGCACCCGGCGGGCACGGTCGTCGAGGTCGGCGCCGGCCTCAACACCCGCTTCGAGCGCGTCGACAACGGCCGCGTGCGCTGGATCGACCTCGACCTGCCCGGCGCCATCGCGCTGCGCCGCCGCTTCTTCCGCGAGGACGAGCCCCGCCGGGAGATGCTCGCCGCATCCGTCCTCGACACCTCGTGGATGGACCGGGCGGCCGGACTGCCCGGGCCGTGGTTCTTCTCGATCGAGGCGGTGCTGCCGTACCTCGCCGAGGACCGGGTGCGCTGGCTGTTCGCGGAGCTGACCCGGCGTTTTCCCGGCTCCCGGCTGGCCACCGACATCGCCACCACCGCCATGGTCGCCAACCAGGGCAAGCACGACGTGGTGAGCATGATGGCGGCCCGGTTCGACTGGGCCTGCGACGAGCCGCGCGACGTCGAGAGCTGGGCGCCCGGCGTGCGGCTGGCGGAGGAGTGCACCCTCGCCACGCTGCCGGAGGAACTGGTCGCGGGCTTCTCCCCGGCTCGGCGCGAGCGGGCGCGGACGGCGGCGGAGACGGTGCCCGAGAAGTTCGGCTCCTCCCGGCTCAGCCTCTTTCAGCTGCGGGGGCCGGAGGACGGGGCCGCCGCGCCACGATGAGGTCGCGCACGATCGCCTGGTCCACGCGGTGCCGGAAGCCGTGGTACGGCTCGGTCTCCCGCACCTCGAAGCCCTCGGCCGCCAGCAGCGCGGCCAGCTCCTCGCGCTCGGCGACGTGCACGTTCCAGGAGATCCCGATCGCGCCCCCGGGCCGCAGCAGCCGCGCCCACACCGGCAGCGCCTCCTCGAGCAGCGGCACGGGGCTGCGGCTGGGCCGGCCCCCAGCGCCCGCCCGGCGGCTGCCGTGCTGCACGCCGTAGGGCGCGTCGGTCACGATCAGGTCGAAGGTGGCGGGCCGGAAGAACTCGCCGCTCGCGGTGGTGTCGGCGTTGATCATCGTCACCTCGATGTGCTGGCCCTGCTTGTACTGCTCCTTCGACTCGCCCAGCGTGACGTGGAATCGCCGGCCCAGCGCGCGGCGGTCGCGCCGCACCGCGCCGGTGGTGGCCTGGTGCTTGACGCGGCTGTTCTTCAGCCAGTGGCGCAGGAAGTTCTCGTACGCCTCGAAGCTGCGGGAGTCGCGCTCCACCCCGGCGGCGTCCAGGCCGTACATCATCGCCTGGTTGAGGGTGGTGCCCCGGCCGCACAGCGGGTCGAGCACGCGCAGGCCGCCCGACAGCAGCCGCCGCGGGGCGTCGCAGGCGAGGGCGGTGACGTTCAGCAGCAGCTTGGTGAAGTCCTCGTTCGTCTTCCCCGGGTACTTCTGGATGGTGATGAGGTCGCTGGCGAACCGGTCGAGGCTCGGCGCCTCGACCGGCCGCAGCCGCGTCCCCTCGCCCTCGCCCTCCAACTCGAAGAGGGCGTAGACCGAGGAGAGGTTGGCGAGATAGCGGAGGTCGTCCCCGGACAGCTCCGGCGCCCGGAAGCTCAGGTAGGGCACGCCACCCAGGCTCACCTCCGCGACCTCCCGCACGCCGCCGCCCAGCACCGTCTCGCTCATCGCCAGCAGCTCGGCGCGGGCCAGCCGCGGCGCGGCCTGGGCGTAGACGCGGTTGTGGGAGGGCCGCAGCAGGAAGGCGTACGTGCGCATCGCGTTCATCGCGCCGGATCTTAGCCTTCGCGATCGCGAGCCACGGACGATGCCGGGTTACTCGAACTCGACGCGGTGCAGCCGCACCCCTCCGCGCAGCGTCACGTGCAGGTCGCGCACCCCGGTCGGGGCGCCGTCGAGCGCCTGCCGCACCGTGGTGTAGGCGTAGCGGTCGCCTGTGGTCGGGACGGGCAGCGTCACGCGGAAGCCGGTGCCCGGCACACGCAGCTCGACCTCGGCGGGCACCTGGGCGTCGACGGCGGAGGCGACGACGACGGCCGTGCCCGGCCCGTCGGCGCCGAAGTCGCAGGAGGGGAAGACCAGCCCGCCCGACTCGGCGCCGTCGCCCGCCGGCGTGACCGAGTCGCCCGAGGTCCTGCTGAAGTCGACCAGCTCGACGCCGTGGGACTCGTCGAAGTCGGCAGCCGCCAGCCCGGCACTCATCACCGGGCGGGGCGGGATGGGGTCGCCGTCCACCGTCACCGTCTCCGAGCAGCGGATGTCGCGGCTGGAGGCGCCGGCCTGCACCTCGTACGCG
>NZ_JBQQCA010000017.1:0-118624 GCF_052246635.1 Streptomyces sp. 6N223
ACCTGGGAGGCGGGAACGGGCCCGGCGTGGCCGAGGCGGCCGGCGGGCCTGGGCATCGGGAGGGGGGCGTCGGCCGGGGGCGGTGCGGCGGGCTGCTCCCCGGCGGCCGTCTCCTCCGGTGGCGGGGGGGCGGGCGGCGCGGCCCCCTTGCACGCGGCGTCCGGGGAGACGGCGCCGCGCTGGAGCCCCCGGGCGTGGCCGGGCCCGAGGCGGCGCGGCGCCTCGGCGCGGGGCGGCGCCTCGGGCCGGGGCGGCGCCTCGGGCCGGGGCGGCGGCAGGTAGAGCTCGACTCGGGCCTTGCCGGACTGCTTGGCGCGGTACATCGCCTGGTCGGCGTTGCGCATCAGGGCGGCGGGCGTGCTGCCGGGCTCGGCGAAGGCGATGCCGATGCTGGCGGCCACGTGCAGCTGCTGGCCGTCGACCAGGTACGGGCGGGAGAGGGCGGCCCGCACCCGCTCGGCGATCTCCAGGATGTGGTGCTCGCGGGGCGCCGGGTCGCCGTCGGTGCAGGGGTCGGCGAGGATCAACGCCGCGAACTCGTCGCCGCCGAGCCGGGCCGTGGTGTCTCCCACCCGGACGGCGGCACGCAGCCGCTGCGCGGCCTGGACCAGCAGCTCATCGCCCGCCTGGTGGCCGACGGTGTCGTTGACCGCCTTGAAGCCGTCGAGGTCGATGAAGAAGACGGCGGCGCAGAGGTCGCCGCCCCGCCCGCCGCCGAGCGCCAGCCGCACCCGCTCGGTGAACAGGGAGCGGTTGGGCAGGTCGGTGAGGGCGTCGTGCGAGGCGCTGTGCTGCAGCTGGGCCTGGAGCCGGACCCGCTCGGTGACGTCCCGGCTGTTGAAGATGAGGCCGCCCTGGTAGCGGTTGACGCTGGACTCGACGTTGAGCCAGTGACCGTCGCCGTGCCGCACGCGGCACTCGATCCGGGTGGCGGGCTCGCGCGCCGCCGAGACCGACAGGAAGCGGCGCAGCTCGTGGAGCACGCGCCCGAGGTCGTCGGGGTGGATGAGCCAGGACAGCTCGGTGCCGATCAGCCGCTCGGCGTCCTGCCCGTACACCCCGGCGGCGGCGGGGCTGACGTAGCTCAGCCGGCCGTCCTGGGCGGCGATCATGATGACGTCGCTCGACCCCTGCACCAGGGAGCGGAAGTGGCTCTCCTTCTGGGCCAGTTCGCGGGTGAGCTTGACGTTGTCCATCAGCGTGAGGCCCTGGCGGACCAGCAGCGCCAGCACCACCGTGCAGGCGGTGACGACGACCACGCGGTCGACATCGTGGCCGTGGATGAGGGTGACGAGGACGCTCAGGGTGCAGACGGCGGCGGCGAGATAGGGCATGAGCGCGGCGAGCGACCCGACGAGCGGCCGGCTGCGCTGGTGCCCCCGGCGCCTGCCGCCCGCGTGCGCGTGATCGGCGCCGAACGGCCTCCCGGCCATCCACGGGGCGCAGGCCAGCAGCAGCGAGCCGGCGAACCAGCCGGCGTCCAGGAGCTGCCCCGAGCTGTAGTGCTCGCGCAGCATCGGGGAGGTGAACAGCGCGTCGCACAGAACGGTGAGGGCCAGCGCGCCGATCACCGTGTTGATCGCGGACCTCTGGGTGGCGCTGCGCCGGAAGTGGAGCACCAGCACCATGCTGACCAGGGCGATGTCCAGCATCGGATACGCCAGCGCCAGGGCTGCGCGGGCCACGGTCTCTCCCTGCCAGCGCGCGGTGTGGGCCAGCGCCACGCTCCACGACAGCGTCATCAGCGAGCCGCCGATCAGCCAGGCGTCGAGCGCGAGGCAGACCCAGCCGGCCCGGGTGACCGGCCGCTTGGCGAGCATGAGCAGGCCGATGATGGCCAGCGGCGCGAAGAGCAGGAAGCAGACGTCGGCGACGGAGACGCTGGGCACGCGGGTGTGGCACACCACCTCGTACCAGCCCCAGACGGCGTTGCCCAGGGCGGCCATGAGCGAGGAGAGGCCGAAGAGCGCCCAGGCGGGCCGGGCGTCGCCCGCGCGGGTGCGGGCGTACCACAGGCAGGATCCGGCGGCCAGCAGGGCGGCGGCGCTGAGCCCGAAGTCGCCCATGACGAGCGCGAGGCGTTCCGATCCCCATCCGAGGGCGGCGCCGACGGCGTACGCCGCGCAGATCCCGGCCAGCACCAGCTCGGGAAGGAGCCCGCGGGACGGCGGCCGCCGGCCGGGCGGGAGGGGCCTGGCCGATCCGGGCGCGGTCACCGGACGGCCCGCCAGGTGACCGGTGGGCGCGGCGGCGCCCCGTGCTCGTGCTCGTGCTCGTCGCGAGACCGGCCGTTCGTCCATGCGCCGTGCATCCGCCTGTCGCCCCCCTTACAACCGTTCCGGGCTGGCCCGGGACGGACGATACACCAAACTGTAACGCAGTGGCATCCCCGTTTCACAGATAGTAACGGCATGGGGAGAGCCCTGGCCAGGGCCGCGTCTGGCCTGGTCAGGAGGGTGGCGTCAGCGGGCGGCGACCACGTAACGCAGCGGTTCGCCTGCGGCGAAGCGGGCCAGCTGCTCGCGCAGCAGCCGCTCGGCGCGGGGCCGGAAGGCGGTGGACGGGCCGCCGACGTGAGGGGTGATCAGGACGCCGGGCGCGCGCCACAGCGGGTGGCCGGGGGGCAGCGGCTCGGGGTCGGTGACGTCGAGCGCGGCGCGCAGCCGGCCCGACTCCAGCTCCGCCAGCAGCGCCTTGGTGTCGACGACGGCGCCGCGTGAGACGTTGACCAGCAGGGCGCCGTCCGGCATGCGGCCGAGGAAGCCGGCGTTCACCAGGCCGCGGGTGGCGTCGGTGAGCGGGGTGGCGATGATGACCACCTCGGCCCGGGACAGGAGGGCGGGCAGCTCGGCGGGGCCGTGGGCCGGGCCGCGCGGGGTCTCGCGGGGCGCGGAGGCGACGCGGGCCACCTCGGCGACCTCGAAGGGCAGCAGGCGGTCCTCGATGGCGGCGCCGATGCCGCCGTAGCCGACGATCAGCACTCGGCGGTCGGCGAGCGAGGTGTGCAGGCCGGGCTCCCAGCGGCCCTCGGGCTGGGCCAGGGCGGCGCCGGGGATGCCGCGTAGCGCGGCCAGGGTCAGCGCGAGCGCCAGCTCGGCGGTGCTGGTGTTGTGCAGCGGGCCGGCGTTGCACAGCTGCGCTCCGGGCGGCAGCCGGGGCAGCGCGGGCAGCATGTGGTCGACGCCGGCGGTGAGGGTCTGCACGGCGCGCAGCCGCGGCATCTCGGCGAGGGGGCGCACGGCGACCTCGTCGCCCTTCATGTACGGCACCACGTACATCTCGCAGCGAGCCGGATCGGCGGGGTAGTCCTCCTCGCCGTTCCAGTAGGCGTAGGTGAGGGAGTCGGGCAGCGCGGCGGGATCGGCGGGCTGGAAGGGCAGCCAGACATCCGGAGTGGTCATGCGGCCAGGCTAGGCCCTGCCCCCCGCCCGGGATCTAGGCTGATGCCCAACGCCAACAGCCGAACGCAGAACGCAGAACGATCCCGGAGGCCCCGATCATGCGTAGCCGGAGGACACGCGCCCGGGCCGCCGCGCTGGCGGGGCTGACCGCGCTGCCGCTGCTGGTCGCGGGCTGCACCTCGGACGGCTCCGGGGGCCCGGAGGAGACGCCGGGCACGGAGTCCCCCGGCTCCCCCGGCTCCCCCGGCGCCGAGGGCAGCGCGGAGGTGGTCGGAACGGTGGCCCGGGGACTGAGGGCGCCGTGGGGCATCGCCGAACTGCCCGGCGGCGACCTGCTGGTGGGCCTCAGGGACGAGGGCACGATCCAGCACATCGCGGCCGACGGCGGCGGGATCACCGAGGCCGGCGCCGTGCCCGGCGTGGTGGCCAGCGGCGAGGGCGGCCTGCTGGGTCTGGCCCTCGACCCCGGCGGACGGCACCTGTACGCCTACTACACGACGGCCTCGGACAACCGCGTCAGCCGCTTCCGGTACGAGCCGTCCGCGCCGGCGGGTGAGCGGCTGGCAGACGCCGAGACGCTGGTGAGCGGCATCCCCAGGGGCGAGGTGATCCACAACGGCGGCGGGCTGGAGTTCGGCCCGGACGGGATGCTGTACGCCTCGACGGGCGACACCGGCGACGGCGAGCTGGCCCAGGACGAGAAGTCGCTGGCGGGCAAGATCCTGCGCATCGACCCCGAGACCGGCGAGCCGCCCTCCGACAATCCCGACCCCGGCTCGCTGGTGTACTCGATGGGCCACCGCAACGTTCAGGGCCTGGCGTGGGACGCCGAGGGCCGCATGTGGGCAACGGAGTTCGGCGACGACAGCTGGGACGAGCTGAACCTGATCACCTCGGGCGGCAACTACGGCTGGCCGGAGTTCGAGGGCCGGGGCGGCGAGGACGACGGCTTCACCGACCCCGTCGCACAGTGGCCGCCCGCCGAGGCCTCGCCCAGCGGCCTGGCCTACAGCCAGGGCTCGCTGTGGCTGGCCTCGCTGCGGGGCGAACGCCTGTGGCGCGTGCCGCTGGACGGCGCGGCCCCGGCCGCCGAGCCCCAGGCGTTCTTCGAGGGCGAGCACGGCCGCCTGCGGGCGGTGCTGCCCGTCGGCGGCGACGAGCTGCTGCTGGTCACCAACGAGACCGACACCCGGGGCACACCCAGCGGGGGCGACGACCGGATCCTGCGCCTGCGGGTGAGCTAGCCCTGGCCGGGCGGTCGTGCCGGATCAGCCCGCGGTGTCAGACGCGGTGCTCCCCCAGGCCCTCGGGGGCCTGGGGAGTACATGGGCGGGCCGACAACGCAGCGAGGTGCCGTGGCGCGAAGCGGTGGGGGTACCTCGCGCAGCGAAGCGGAGTGGGGGAGTCACGGGACCGGCACGAGCGCCCGGACAGGGTCTAGGCCCCGAGGGGCTCTCGGGTCTCGCCGGCCGCCTCGCCGTGGGCCGCGCCGCCGAGGATGCCCAGGCGGTGGGCCAGGGCGGCTGCCTCGCCACGGCCGGAGACCTCCAGCTTCGCGAGGATGTTGGACACGTGCACACTCGCCGTCTTGGGGGAAATGAACAGCTCCTGCGCTATCTGCCGGTTGCTGCGCCCGGCCGCCACCAGCGCCAGCACGTCCCGCTCCCGCCGCGTCAGCCCGAACGGATCGCGCTCCGCCTCGGCGGCGCCGTCGGCCCGGGCCTCGGTGCTCAGCGACAGGCGGGCTCGGTGGGCCAGCCGCCGTATCTCCGCCGACAGCGGGGTGGCGCCCAGCCGCCCGGCCGTGGCGTACGCCTCGGAGAGCAGCGCGGCGGCCCGGTCCCGCTCTCCCTCGGCTGTCAGCGTCTCCGCCCAGCGGGCACGGATCCGGGCGAGCTCGAAGGGGCGGCACATCCCGTCGAAGGCAGCGGCGGCCTCCTCCCAGTCGGCGGAGCGCGCGGTGCCCTCGGCACGGCGCAGCTCGGCGTCGACCATGGCGCCATACCCCGCGCCCACCCCATACCACCGGGGCAGGGACGCGGCCAGCTCGCGGATCCGCGCGAGCGCCTCGCCGCGGCCGGGCTCCGCGGCGGGCACGCCCCGGGCCTCGGACTCGGCGACGGCAGCCGCGAGCACCAGCGGCCAGGTGTCGCTGCCCGCGCCCGGCCTGAGGCCGCGGCTCATGATGTCGATCAGCTCCTTCCGGGCGTCGAGGATGCGGCCCCGCGCCGCGGCCAGGATGATGCGCAGCTCCGCGCCGGGATGGGCGTCCTGGACGGAGGGGGAGCGGGCGTAGTACTCCCGGGTCCGGCCGATCTCGGCCTCGGCCCCGGGCAGGTCGCCGCGGGCCAGCGCCAGCCACGCCAGATGCCCGGCGGCCAGGGCCCGCGAGACGGGGGTCTGCGCGGTGCGCCGTGTCTCGGTCGAGGCCGCCTCGGCCTCCTGCCACCGCCCGAGCGAGAGCAGCGAGCGAGCGAGGTTGGCG
Source organism: Streptomyces sp. 6N223 (assembly GCF_052246635.1). Classification (NCBI taxonomy): domain Bacteria; kingdom Bacillati; phylum Actinomycetota; class Actinomycetes; order Kitasatosporales; family Streptomycetaceae; genus Streptomyces; species Streptomyces sp. 6N223. Next base: position 5,887 of record NZ_JBQQCA010000017.1, read on the forward strand.
TTGATCCACGCCTGGGTGTCGCGCACGCCGTACCGCTCGGCGAGCTTGGCGCCGGCCTCGGCCGCCGCGGCGGCCTCCTCGGAGCGGCCCATCGTCTCCAGGTAGGACGGCAGGTTCACGTGGCTGCGGTGGAAGACGGGCACCATCTCCGCCTCCTCCACACGTTCCACGACGGCCCGCAGGTCCGCCAGGCCCGCCTCGCCGTCTCCCGTCTCGACGCGCAGGCCGCCCCGGCTGAGGAGGGCGTGGAGCTCGGCGTTCTCGTCGCCGACCCGACGCGCCAGCTCCACGGCCTCGTCGGCGATGGCCAGGCTATCCGGGCCCGGGGCGAAGACCGCACCCCAGGCGGCCGCCGCCGTCAGCACCTGGGCGTGGACCGGGGACGGCGGGAAGGGCCGCAGCAGCTCCTGCGCGGTGCCGAGCTCCGGCCAGCCGTCCCCGCGACCCAGATGCCGCACCAGGCGGGACTTCTGGGTCCAGAACCAGGCGGCGCGCACCGGGTGTCCCATGCCGTCCAGGGCGCGCAGGGCCCGTTTGACCACCGAGAGGCCGCGCTCCTGCTCCCCGGCGAAGCGGGCGGCGAGCGTCATCTCGGCCAGCATGTCGAGGCGGGTCAGCTCCTCGTCGTCGCAGTCGCACAGCGGATACGACTCGGCGTCCCGGGCGGGCCGCAGCCGGCTCCTGACCTCGGCGGGCGCGTCGTCCCACAGCTCCAGGGCCCGCTCCAGCAGCTGGAACTGCTCGGCGTACGCGTGCCGGCAGCGCGCCTCGCCCGCGGCGAGCAGCACGGCGGGCAGTGCCTTGGCCGCGTCGCGGGCGCGGTACCAGTACCCGGCGAGGCGGGCGGGGCGCTCCTCCGCCCGCACCAGCCCGGGGTCGGCCTCCAGCGCCTCGGCGTACCGGCGGCTGATGCGGGACCGCTCCCCCGGCAGCAGGTCGTCGTCGACGGCCTCGCGCACCAGCGCGTGCCGGAAGCGGTAGGCGTCGTCCTCGTCGGCCTGGAGAATGCTGGCGCCGACGGCCGCGCGCAGCGCCTCGATCAGCTCGTCCTCCTCCAGCCCGGCCACGGCGCGCAGCAGCTCGTGCTCGACGCGGGTGCCGCCCTCGGCGAGGACGCGCACCACGCGCTGGGCGGCCTCCGGCAGCGCCTCCACGCGCACCAGCAGCAGGTCGCGCAGCGAGTCGCTGATCGCGCCCGGGCCCTTGTCGCAGATGCGGCTGGCCAGCTCCTCGGCGAAGAAGGCGTTGCCGTCGGAGCGGCCGTAGACCTGGTCGAGCAGCTCCTGGGACGGCTCGGTGCCGGTGATGCCGGCCAGCTGGTCGCGCACCTCGTCGCGGGTGAAGCGCGCCAGCTCCAGGCGCCGCACCGCGCGCAGCCGGTCCACCTCGGCGAGGAAGGGCCGCAGCGGGTGGCGCCGGTGGATGTCGTCGGACCGGAACGTCGCCACCAGCAGCACCCGGCCGCGCTGGAGGGAGCGGAAGAGATACCCCAGCAGCTCGCGGGTGGAGCGGTCGGACCAGTGCAGGTCCTCGATGCCGATGACCAGCGTCCGGTCCCCGGCCAGCGACTCCAGCAGCCGCCCGGTCAGCTCGAACAGCCGGCCCCTGACCTCCTCGTCGTGCGCCGGGGGCACCACGACGCCGGGCTCCGCCAGCTCGGGCAGGAGCCGGGCGAGCTCGCCGCCGAATCCGGCGGCGGCCTCGGTCAGCTCCTCCCCGAGCTGGCGGTGGAGCGCCCGCAGCACGGTCGAGACGGGGGCGAACGGCAGCCCGTCCGCGGCGACCTCGACGCAGGCTCCGAGCGCGACGAGCGCGCCGTCCGCGCGGGCCTGGCCGAGGAACTCCTCCACCAGCCGCGTCTTGCCCACGCCCGCCTCGCCGCCGATCAGCACCGCCTGCGGCTGGCCGCCGCCCGCGAGGGCGAGGCACTCGGCGAGCGCGGCGCGCTCGGGGTGGCGGCCGACGAAGACGGGACTGACCGTTCTGGACTGCATACTTCGCAGGATGGCATACGCCTCTGACAACGCGGTCGCCGGCGAAGCGGCCGTCCCGCCCATCAGGCGCCCGCGCCCCAGCGCAGGGTCCGGCGGCGACCCGGCATCCGCCCGCCGGCGCGGCCCTCGGCGCGCCCCTGCCGCTTCTCCTCGTCCCTCTTCTCCCTCTCCTTCTTCGCGCTCCGGTCCCGCTCGCGCCGGCTCCGGCGGATCTCGGCGGCCAGCCGCTCCCGCTCGGCCTCGCGCCGCAGCGTCTCGACGCGCTCCTGAACGAGGAACGACTCGTGGTAGTTGATCACCTGATGCTCCTGAAGGTCCCCGGGCATCTCGTCTCCCGGCTACCCGAAAGCCTCGTCTCCGAGGTGGCGGGGGCGCATCGGGCGACTTCCGCAACTTCCGTGCGCCCAGGGCCCTTAGGCGCGCCGGCGACGGCCTCCTTAGGCGGTCCTCAGGAGGTCCAGGAGGTCCTCAGGAGGCGGGGACGAGCCTGAGCCGGTGGGCCAGGGCGGCGGCCTCGCCGCGGCCGGAGACCTCCAGCTTGGCGAGGATGTTGGACACGTGCACGCTCGCCGTCTTCGGCGAGATGAACAGCTCCTCGGCTATCTGCCGGTTGCTGCGCCCCGCCGCCACCAGCGCCAGCACGTCCCGCTCCCGCCGCGTCAGCCCGAAGGGGTCGGCTGCTGGGGCGGGTGCGGACCCCATCTCGGGCTCGGGCGCTGCCAGGTCGATCCGGGTCCGGGCCGCGAGCCGCTCGATGCGCTCGCACAGCGGCGCGGCGCCCAACTCGCGGGCGACGGCGTGGGCCGGGCGTATCAGCGCCGCGGCCCGCTCGCGGCCGCCCGCTGCCGTGCCCCGGGCCAGCAGTGCCTCGGCCCAGCAGAGCCTGGCCCAGGCCAGGTGGTACCGCAGCCCGAGGGAGTCGAGCGCGCCGGCCGCCGCCTCCCAGTCGGCTGGGGTGTCGCGGCCCTCGGCGCGCGCCAGCTCGGCGTGGACCAGCAGCTCGAACGCCGCGCCGCTGGGCGTCGACCGGGGCAGGGGCCGCATCGCGTCGCGGATGCGCTCCAGCGCAGCCAGCCGGTCCGGCTCGGCGCTCGGCAGGCCCCGCGTCTCCGCCTCCGCGCGGGCGGCGGAGACCAGCAGCTCCCAGACCAAGGGGGACATGAACGGGGCGTGCTCGCCCGCGTCGATGGCCGCGAACTCCTCCCTGGCCCGGTCGATCCGCCCCTCGGCAGCCGCCAGGCCGATCTCGATGCGGCCCAGGACGACGGCGTGGAAGTGGCGGTGGAGGGACGTCGGTATGAGGGCGCGAACCGCGTCCAGCCCGCGCCGCCCCGCGTCGAGTTCGCCGCGGAGCACGGCCAGCTGCGCGGCCAGGGCCATGGCGGACACCTGGGGGCGCCAGTCGCGCGCGGCGCGGCGCGCGGCTGCCGCGGCAGACTCGGCCACGCCCCACCGCCCGAGGTCCAGCATGTTCCAGGCATGGTTGGACAGCAGCCAGCCCTTGGCGTCCTCCAGTCCGTACCGGTCCGCGAGCCGCATCCCCCGCTCCGTCACCTCTCTCGCCCGCTCCAGCTGCCCTACCCCCATCAGCGTGACGGCGAAGTTGATCAGGCACCGGCCGAGCAGGCCGATGTCGCCGCGCTCCAGGACGCGGTCGAGCACCGCCTGCACCTCCGACAGGCCCTCCGACACCTGGCCCGCGTCCGCCGTGAGGCAGCCGAGGGTGATCCGGGCGTACAGCTCCGTGCTCTCCGCGCCGACGAGCCGGGCCAGGCCGACGGCGCGCTCCGCGACCTCGAAGGTGTCCGGCTCCGGCCGGGCGACGCTGCGCGCGGCGGCGAGCTGGGCGAGCACCTGGGCATGCACGGGCGAAGGCGGCACCCCCCGCACCAGTTCCTGGGCGCGGTCGAGCTCGGCGATGCCGTCGCCCCGCCCCAGCATGAGCGCCGTCCGCGAGCGCTGCATCACGAACCACGCGGTCCGCAGCGGCTCCGCCGCCTCGTCCAGCTCCTTCAGCGCCCGTCGGCTGATGGACAGGACGCGGTCGGGCTGGTCCGAGAGAATGGCCGCCATGGTCGCCTCGGCCAGCAGGTCGGTGTGGTCCAGCGGGCGGCCGCCGTCCTCGCCGCTGGGATACGCCCATATCGGCGCCACGGGCCGCAGCCCGGCGCGGTCGGGCGGCGGGACGCCCTCCCACAGCTCAAGCGCCCGCTCCAGCAGCCGCAGCTGCTCGGCGTACGCATACCGCCCGCGGGCGCGCTCGGCGGCCTCCAGCACCGCGGGCAGCGCCTTGGCCCGGTCGCCCGCCAGGTACCAGTGGCTGGCGATGCGGGCAGCCCGCTGGTCCTCGGGCACGAGCTGCGGCTGCCGCTCCAGGGCCTCGGCGAAGCGCCGGTTGAGGCGGACGCGCTCGCCGGGCAGCAGGTCGTCGGCGATCGCCTCGCGCATCAGCGCGTGCCGGAAGCGGTACCCGTCGCCATCGGGCGTGGGCACCAGCAGGTTGGCGCCGAACGCCGTGCGCAACGCCGTGAGCAGCACCGCCTCCTCGCAGCGGGCGACCTCCGCCAGCAGCCCGTGCTCCACCTCCGTGCCGCCCTCGGCGATGATGCGCAGCACTTCCTGGGCGGGCTCGTCGAGGGCCTCGACGCGCACCAGCAGCAGGTCCCGCAGGGTGGCGCTCAGGCCGCCGGTGCCGCTGCCGCTGGCGGTCAGCTCCTCGACGAAGAACGGGTTCCCCTCCGAGCGGCGGAAGACCGAGCGCAGCAGCTCCGGCTCGGGCGCGGCGCCGGTGATCCCCGCTATCTGCGCCGAGACCTCCTCGCGGCTGAGGCGTGCCAGCTCGATGCGCCGCACCGTGCGCAGCCGGTCCAGCTCGGCGAGGAAGGGCCGCAGCGGGTGGCGGCGGTGGATGTCGTCGGAGCGGTAGGTGGCCAGGACGGCCAGGCGCGTGCGCTGGAGGGAGCGGAAGAGGTATCCGAGCAGCTCGCGGGTGGAGCGGTCGGCCCAGTGGAGGTCCTCGATGGCGATGACCAGCGCCCGCTCGGCGGCGAGCCGCTCCAGCAGCCGGGTCGTCAGCTCGAACAGCCGGGCCCGGTCCGGCTCCTCGCCGGCGGCCGGGCCCGCCTCGCCGAACTCCGGGTGCAGCCGGGCCAGCATGCCCTCGTGCCCGGCCGCGGCCTCGGCCACCTCGGGACCGAGCTGCCGGTGCAGCGCGCGCAGGATCGCCGCGAAGGGCGCGAACGGCAGGCCGTCCGCGCCCAGCTCCACGCAGGCGCCGACGGCCGCCACTGCCCCGGAGGCGCGGGCGGTGGCGAGGAACTCCTCCAGCAGCCTCGTCTTGCCGATGCCCGCCTCGCCGCCGATGACGAACGCCTGCGGCTGCCCGTCGCGCGCCCGCGCCAGCCCGGCGGCCAGCTCTGCGAGCTCCCCGTCGCGGCCGACGAAGACGGGGCTGACGCTCTGTGTCTCCACGGTGTCGAGCATGGCATGGGGGTCTGACACCCCGGTACGGGTTATCGCTGATGGCAGAGCATTTGGCAGATCCGTCACGCAGCCGTCGTCCAGCCGCCGTCGGGGCGGTCGTCGCGGGACGGGGCCGCGGGCCCGGCGTTCCCGACGGCGTCCTCACCGGCGTTCCTCTCCCGCCTCAGGGCCTCGCGCAAGCGCCGCGCCCGCCGGTAGTCCTCGGCCCTGCCCTGGAGGTCGGCGGCGCGGGCCCGGTGCAACTCGTGGTCGAAGAAGTGCAGCATGCCTCAACCCTCCTCGCCCAGGCGGGCCCGCCGCATCGGGCGACTGCCCTGTCCTGCGGCGCCGGAGGGCTTAGCGCGACGGCCCCCGGCGACCCGTCGCGGTCGCCGGGGGCCTTAGAGACGCACGGACATCCTTAGCCGGTCCCCAGGAGACTCAGGAGACGCCCAGCTTCTCCAGGATCAGCTCGCGCGCCCGGGCCGCGTCCGCCTGCCCGCGGGTCGCCTTCATCACGGCGCCCACCAGCGCGCCCGCCGCCGCGACCTTGCCGCCGCGCACCTTGTCGGCGATGGCGGGGTTGGCGGCGATGGCCTCGTCCACGGCCACGCCCAGCGCGCCGGTGTCGGAGACGATCGCCAGGCCGCGCTTGGCCACGACCTCGTCCGGCGTTCCCTCGCCCGCCAGCACGCCGTCGATGACCTGCCGGGCGAGCTTGTCGTTGAGCGATCCCTCGGCGACGAGCGCGGCGACCCGCGCCACCTGCTCGGGCGTGATGGGCAGCGCGGCCGGCTCGACGCCCTGCTCGTTGGCGCGGCGGGCCAGCTCGCCCATCCACCACTTGCGGGCCGCGGCGGCGTCCGCGCCCGCCTCGATGGTGGCGACGATCAGGTCGATGGCCCCGGCGTTGAGCACCGACTGCATCTCGTGCGCGGAGATGCCCCAGTCGGCGCGCAGCCGGTTGCGCCGGGCCAGCGGCAGCTCGGGCAGCTCGGCGCGCAGCCGCTCCACCCACGCCCGGTCCGGCGCCACCGGCACCAGGTCGGGCTCCGGGAAGTACCGGTAGTCCTCGGCCTCCTCCTTGGTGCGGCCCGAGGTGGTGGTGCCGTTCTCCTCGTGGAAGTGGCGGGTCTCCTGCGTGATGGTGCCCCCGGCCTCCAGCACGGCGGCGTGCCGCTGGATCTCGAAGCGCACGGCCCGCTCGACGCTGCGCAGCGAGTTGACGTTCTTCGTCTCGCTGCGGGTGCCGAACGCCACCGCCCCGCGCGGGCGCAGGCTCAGGTTGACGTCGCAGCGCATCTGGCCCATCTCCATCCGCGCCTCGGAGACGCCGAGGCTCCGGATGAGCTCGCGCAGCTCGGCGACGTAGGCGCGGGCGATCTCCGGGGCGCGCTCGCCCGCACCCTCGATCGGCTTGGTGACGATCTCGATCAGCGGGATCCCGGCCCGGTTGTAGTCCAGCAGCGAGTGGGAGGCGCCGTGGATGCGCCCGGTCGCGCCGCCGACGTGGGTGGACTTGCCGGTGTCCTCCTCCATGTGGGCGCGCTCGATGCCGACGCGGAAGACCTCGCCGTCGGCCAGCTGGACGTCCAGGCGGCCGTTGAAGGCGATGGGCTCGTCGTACTGCGAGGTCTGGAAGTTCTTCGGCATGTCCGGATAGAAGTAGTTCTTCCGGGAGAAGCGGCACCACTCGGCGATCTCGCAGCCCAGGGCGAGGCCGATGCGGATGGCGGACTCCACGCCCACGGAGTTGACCACGGGCAGCGCGCCGGGCAGCCCCAGACAGGTGGGGCAGGTCTGCGCGTTGGGCTCGGCGCCCAGCGCGGTGGCACAGCCGCAGAACATCTTCGTCGTGGTGCCGAGCTCCACGTGGACCTCAAGGCCCATCACGGGGTCGTAGGACGCGAGCGCGTCCTCGAACGACACCAGCTCCTCGGTGACGGTCACGGTGGTACGTACCTCTCAGGTGGCCTCGGTCAAGCCTGGTCAGGAGTCCTTCTCGGCGGACTCTGCGGTCTCGGCGGCCTCGGCGGCCATCCGCCTGAGCTCGCGCGCCAGCAGGGCGACGCTGGTGACGATCGCGGCCGCGGAGACGAGGGCGTCGGCCAGTCGCAGCTTGTCGCCGTCGTTGCGCGCCTCCTTGAGCTGCTTCGCGACTCCGAACGCGCCGAACAGCGTGGTGCCGATGGACAGGTAGGTGCCGGCTTTCGACTTCTTCTTCTTGCTCACAGCGCGGGTGCCTCCTCCAGCAGTGGGTGTCCCCAGCGTGCCCGGAACGCCGCCTCGACCGACGCACCGACGCGGTAGAGCCGGTCGTCGGCGAGTGCCGGGGCGATGATCTGCAGGCCCACCGGCAGGCCGTCCTCCGGCGCCAGGCCGCACGGCACGGACATCGCGGCGTTGCCGGCCAGCGGCGACGGGATGGTGCACAGGTCGGCCAGGTACATCGCCATGGGGTCGTCGACACGCTCGCCCAGGGGGAACGCCGTGGTGGGGGTGGTCGGCGAGACGAGCACGTCCACGCGCTCGAAGGCGCTGTCGAAGTCGCGGCTGATGAGGGTCCGGACCTTCTGGGCGCTGCCGTAGTAGGCGTCGTAGTACCCGGCGGACAGGGCGTAGGTGCCGAGCATGATGCGCCGTTTGACCTCCGCCCCGAAGCCCGCCTCGCGGGTGAGGGAGGTGACCTCCTCCGCCGAGCGCGTGCCGTCGTCGCCGACGCGCAGGCCGTAGCGCATGGCGTCGAAGCGGGCGAGGTTGGAGGAGCACTCGGAGGGGGCGATGAGGTAGTACGCCGCCAGGGCCTTGTCGAAGGAGGGGCAGGAGACCTCGACGACCTCGGCGCCGAGTTCGCGCAGCAGCGCCACGGCCTCGTCGAAACGCCGCATGACGCCGTCCTGGTACCCCTCGCCGCGGAACTCGGCGACCACGCCGATGCGCATGCCCGCCAGCGACACGGCGTGGGCGCCCTCGCGGGCGGCCTCGACCACGGGCGGGACCGGGGCGTCGATGGAGGTGGAGTCGAGCGGGTCGTGCCCGGCGATGACCTCGTGCAGCAGGGCCGCGTCGAGCACGGTGCGGGCGCAGGGGCCGCCCTGGTCGAGGGAGGAGGAGAACGCGATCATGCCGTACCGGGAGACGCCGCCGTAGGTCGGCTTGACGCCGACGGTGCCGGTGACGGCCGCCGGCTGCCGGATGGAGCCGCCGGTGTCGGTGCCGATGGCCAGCGGTGCCTGGAAGGCGGCGATCGACGCGGCCGAGCCGCCGCCGGAGCCGCCGGGGATGCGGGTGAGGTCCCACGGGTTGCCGGTGGGGCCGAAGGCGCTGTTCTCGGTGGAGGAGCCCATGGCGAACTCGTCCATGTTGGTCTTGCCGAGGATGACGAGGCCGGCGTCCTTCAGGCGGCGGGTCACCGTGGCGTCGTACGGCGGGATCCAGCCTTCCAGGATCTTCGAACCGCAGGTGGTGGGGACGCCGGTGGTGGTGAAGATGTCCTTCAGCGCCAGCGGCACGCCGGCCAGCGGGCCCAGGCGTTCGCCGCGGGCGCGCGCCTCGTCGACCCGGCGGGCCTGGGCGAGGGCGCCGTCGCGGTCCACGTGCAGGAAGGCGTGGACCTTCTCGTCGACGGCGTCGATGCGGGCCAGGTGGGCCTCGGCGACCTCGACGGCGCTGACGGTGCCGTCGGCGATGCGCGCCGCCAGCTCGGCGGCGGTCAGGTGGGTGAGGTCCACGGCGCTCACTCCTCCCCCAGGATGCGCGGCACCCTGAAGCGCTGCTGCTGCTGTGCGGGGGCGCCGGACAGCGCCTGTTCCGGCGTCAGGCCCTGCCGGATCTCGTCCGGGCGCATGACGTTGGTCAGCGGCAGCGGGTGGGAGGTCGGCGGCACGTCGGCGCTTGCGACATCGGAGACGCGGGCGACCGCTCCGATGATGTCGTCGAGCTGTCCGGCGAAGTGGTCGAGCTCTTCGTCCGTCAGCTCCAGGCGTGCCAGCCGGGCGAGGTGGGCGACCTCCTCGCGCGTGATGCCTGGCATACGGCGATCCTCTGGTCGGTGGGTGAGGGGCTCCCTGCGGTGGTTGCAAGGATTCGTTGCACTTGCACGCGGTCCGTGCGCAAGTCGGTACCCCCAATCCTAGGCCGCCCGTCTTGGTGCCCGCGCCCGTATTCCCCTGCCTGGCGCGGCCACCGCCGGAACGGGCGTCACAGCACGTCGGGGCGGCGGTTGGCCAGCACGGGCACGGTGGCGCGGGCGCTGTCGGTCTCCTCGGGGTCGATCTCGGCGATGAGCAGGCCGGGCCCGGTGCCGAGCCGCGCCCGGATCTCGCCCAGCGGCGAGACGACCATGCTGTGGCCGATGCCCGTGGGCGCGGTCGTGCCGGGCGGCGGACCCACGGTGGCCGGGTCGGCCTGGCCGCAGGCCGCGACCCAGCAGGTGGCGTCCAGCGCGCGGGCGCGCACCAGCAGCTCCCACTGCTCGCGCTTGCCGGGCCCGGCCCCCCAGGAGGCGGGCAGCAGCACCACGCGCGCCCCCAGGTCGGCCAGGCGCGTGAACAGCTCGGGGAAGCGGACGTCGTAGCAGGTGGCGAAGCCGAGCCCTACGCCGTCGAGCTCCGCGGTGACGGCCCTCCCGCCGGGCGCGACGGTGGCCGACTCGGCGAAGCCGAAGGCGTCGAAGAGGTGCAGCTTGTCGTAGTGCGTGTCGATGCCGCGGCCGGTGATCAGCAGGGTGTTGCGGACCCGGCCGTCCGGGGCGGGGGTGAACATCCCGGCCACCACCAGCAGCCCGGCCCGCCTCGCGGCGGACCGCACCTCGCTCGCCCAGGGCCCGTCCAGCGGCTCGGCCACCGGCCCGAGCGGGATGCCGAAGCGCGCCATCGCGGCCTCGGGGAAGACCACGACGTCGGCGCCCTGGTGCGCCGCCCGTTCCGTCTGCGCGGCGATGGCCGCCAGGTTCTCCGCCGGCGAGGTGCCGGCGGCCATCTGACTGAGCGCGATCCGCATGCGGTGTCTCCTGACTCGGTGTGGTCGGTGGCGTCGGTGGCCTGGGCGGCGTCGGTGTCCCGCGTCTTCGGTCCCCCGGCCCCGTCCCCTACCCCGTCCTCGCGTTCTCCCTCTTCCTCCTTCCTCGTAGTCTGCTCCCCCGGTGTGACAGGAGGTTGTCCGGAAGGATGTCCGCATGGCTGTATACGTGATCACCGGAGCGGGCTCCGGCATCGGCGCGGCGGTCGCCCGGCGGCTGGCCGAGCGCGGCGACGAGCTGTGGCTGTGGGCCCGCGACGCCGCCCGCGCCCGGCAGCTCGCCGACGCCTTCGCGGGCGCCCGGACGCTGGTGGGGGACCTCGGCGAGCCCGAGCGGCTGTCCTGGGCGCTCGGCCACCAGTCGCCGCCGGACCGGGTCGACGGGCTGCTGCACGTCGCCGGCGTCGTGGAGTTGGGCGGCGTCGCCGAGCTGACCCCGAAGGTCTGGCGCGAGACCCTCGCCGCCAACCTGGTCGCCCCGGCCGAGCTGACCCGGCTGCTGCTGCCGCAGCTGCGCGCGGCGCGCGGCCACGTCGTCTTCGTCAACTCCGGCGCCGGACTGCGCGCCAGCCCGCAGTGGAGCGCGTACGCCGCGAGCAAGCACGGGCTGAAGGCGCTGGCCGACGCGCTGCGCGGCGAGGAGGCGGCCAACGGCGTGCGGGTCACCACCGTCTACCCCGGCCGCACCGCCACGCCCATGCAGGAGAAGGTGCACCGGCAGGAGGGCAAGGTGTACGACCCGGAGCGGTGGATGACGGCCGAGTCGGTGGCGACCACCGTCCTCACCGCCCTCGACCTGCCGCGCGGCTCGGAGATCACCGATCTGAGCGTGCGCCCGGCGGGCTGATCCCCCGGCCGCAGGTGTCCGTCCCGCGCGTCCCGCGCCGTACGCTGCGAGGGTGAACGCCAGCACCAGCGACCGCGTCGAGAGCGACGCCATGACGGACATCGGCACGGACACCGGCACGGCGTGGCGGCACCCGTGGGGCCCGGCCGCCGCGACCGGGGTCGGGTCCATGCCGGGCGAGGACGCCAGGGAGGCGGCGAGAACCGTCGCCGGGTCCCTGGAGGCGCTGCCCCACGTGCCGGAGCTGCCCGCGCGCGGCCCCGGCGCGGACATGATCGGCCGCACCGCCGGGCTGCTGGCCGAGCTGTACGCCCACCTCCAGCCCAGCGGCTGGCGCATCGCCGACCGGCCGGGCCGTGACACCCGCCGCGCGCGGGCCTGGCTGCGGGAGGACCTGGACGCGCTGGAGGAGTTCACGCAGGGCTTCACGGGGACGCTGAAGGTCGCCGTCGTCGGGCCGTGGACGCTGGCCGCCTCGCTGGAGCGGCGCAACGGCGAGGCCATGCTCGGCGACGCCGGCGCCTGCCGCGACCTGGCCGCCTCTCTCGCCGAGGGGGTGCGCGAGCACCTGGCGGAGGTGCGGCGCCGGGTGCCGGGCGCGCGGCCGGTGCTGCAGCTCGACGAGCCGTCGCTCGACGCCGTGCTGCGCGGCCGGATCGCCACCGCCAGCGGCTACCGCAGCCACCGCACCGTGGACGCGGGGGACGCCGAGGAGACGCTGCGCCAACTCGTCGCGGCGGCGGACGGCGGGCCGGTGGTGGTGCACTCCTGCGGGCGGGGCGTGCCGTTCGGGCTGCTGCGCCGGGCGGGGGCGGCGGCGGTCTCCGTCGACGCGGCGCTGCTCACGGAGCGCGACGACGAGGCGATCGGGGAGGCGGTCGAGGCCGGCATGGCGCTCTTCGCGGGCGTGGTGCCCGCCGTCGGTGCGAGCGCGGAGGAATTGTCAGACCCCGCCGGTAGTGTCATCGGTGTCAGGACGCTCTGGCGCAGGCTGGGGCTGTCTCCGGAGCTGCTCGCGGAGGCGGTCGCCATCACCCCGGCCTGCGGCCTGGCGGGCGCCTCCCCGGCGTACGCCCGGGCCGCGCTCGACCACTGCGTCCGGGCCGCGAGATCCCTCGCTGACGACCCTGAGTGACGAGCTGACGAGTGAGTCGGCTCACGAGTTGACGGGAGACGAGACGGTGTCGGAGCAAACGGTCCCGCCCGCGGCGCGGGAGAAGCATGCGCGGCTCGCGGAGCAGGTCGAGGAGCACCGCTTCCGGTACTACGTGACCTCTCCCACGATCTCCGACGCCGAGTTCGACGTGCTGCTGCGGGAGCTGACGGCGCTGGAGGACGCCCATCCGGAGCTGCGCACCCCCGACTCGCCGACGCAGAAGGTCGCCGGGGCGTACGAGACGGAGTTCACCTCGGTCCAGCACCGCGAGCGGATGCTCTCGCTGGACAACGCCTTCGACGACGCCGAGCTCGACGCCTGGGCCGACCGAGTCGCCGAGGAGCTGACCGGCATCCCGTACCACTTCCTGTGCGAGCTGAAGGTCGACGGCCTGGCGGTCAACCTGACGTACGAGCACGGCCGCCTGACGCGCGCGGCCACGCGCGGCGACGGCCGCGCCGGCGAGGACATCACGCCGAACGTGCGCACCATCGACGAGGTCCCGCTCCGGCTGCGCGGCGAGAAGGTGCCGGAGCTGGTGGAGATCCGCGGCGAGGTCTTCTTCCCGATGGAGCGCTTCGAGGAGCTGAACGCCCGCCTGGTCGAGGCCGGCGACCGGCCCTTCGCGAACCCGCGCAATGCCGCGGCCGGTTCGCTGCGCCAGAAGGACCCGAAGGTCACCGCCACCCGCCCGCTGCAGATGGTGGTGCACGGCATCGGCGCCCGCGAGGGCTTCACGATCGACCGCCTCTCGCAGGCGTATGAGCTGATGGAGGGGTGGGGCCTGCCGACGGCGCGGGCCAGCACGGTCGTGGAGTCCATCGACGGGGTGCGGGAGTTCGTCGCGCATTACGGCGAGCACCGGCACGCGGTGGAGCACGAGATCGACGGCGTCGTGGTGAAGCTGGACGAGATCCCGCTCCAGGGGCGGCTGGGCAGCACCTCCCGGGCGCCGCGCTGGGCGATCGCCTGGAAGTTCCCGCCCGAGGAGGTCAACACCCGGCTGATCGACATCCGGGTGGGCGTGGGGCGCACCGGGCGGGTCACGCCGTACGCGGTGGTGGAGCCGGTCACGGTCGCCGGGTCCGAGGTCGAGTTCGCCACGCTGCACAACCAGCAGGTGGTCAAGGCCAAGGGCGTGCTGATCGGCGACACCGTGGCGCTGCGCAAGGCGGGGGACGTCATCCCCGAGATCCTGGGCCCGGTGGCGGACCTGCGGGACGGCACCGAGCGGGAGTTCGTGATGCCGTCGCACTGCCCGGAGTGCGGCACCGAGCTGCGGCCCATGAAGGAGGCCGACGTCGATCTGCGCTGCCCCAACGCCCGCTCCTGCCCGGCGCAGCTGCGGGAGCGGATCTACTACCTGGCCGGCCGCAAGTGCCTGGACATCGACCACTTCGGGTATGTGGCGGCCACCGCGCTGACCCAGCCGCTGGAGCCGGCCGAGCCGCCGCTGAAGGACGAGGGCGGCCTGTTCAGCCTCGGCGTCGAGGAGCTGCTGCCCATCAAGTCGTACGTCCTGGACCAGGACACGGGCCTGCCCAAGCGCGACCCGGAGACGGGCGAGCCGAAGGTGGTCACCTTCTTCGCCAACCAGCAGGGCGAGCCGAAGAAGAACACGCTGGCCATGCTGGAGAGCATCAAGGAGGCGCGCAACCGGCCTCTGGCCCGGATCCTGACGGGCCTGTCGATCCGGCACGTGGGCCCGGTGGCGGCCGAGGCGCTGGCCCGGGAGTTCCGCTCGCTCGACCGCATCGCGGAGGCCGGCGAGGAGGAGCTGGCGGCCACCGAGGGCGTGGGGCCGACCATCGCCGCCTCGCTGAAGGACTGGTTCGCCGTCGACTGGCACCGGGAGATCGTCGAGAGATGGCGGGCCGCCGGGGTCCGGCTGGCGGAGGAGCGTGGCGGTGAGGAGGGGCCGCGGCCGCTGGAAGGCGTCACGGTGGTGGTCACCGGCACCCTCGCCGGGTACACCAGGGACGGCGCCAAGGAGGCGCTGGTCAGCCGCGGCGCGAAGGTGACGGGGTCGGTGTCGAAGAAGACCGACTTCGTGGTGGTGGGCGAGAGCCCGGGGTCGAAGCACGACAAGGCCGTGCAGCTGAAGGTGCCGGTGCTCGACGAGGACGGCTTCACCGTGCTGCTGGAGCAGGGCGCCGAGGCAGCCCGCGAGGCGGTGGTGACGCCCCAGGAGACCGAGGAGACCGAGAAGGCGTAGGGGGTGGCGGCGGGGGTCGCGGCGGAGCGATCCGCCCGGGAAAGCGGAGGGGAGGGGAATCCGGTTGTGTCGCGCGGTATATACCAGGGGAATAGGAGCACCCAAGGTGCTTTCGCTTCGAATACCCGGATCCCTGCCTGGGCGGCGACCGGCAGCCTAGTGTGGGGTGCTGCGCCTGCGTCAGGTGGGCGGGACGGCCGTGAGAGGGACCCCACATGCAGTCAGCCCCCCGGGGGAGACACAGCCCCCAGTGCGGCCACAGCTGGACCTGGCAGTCGCGGTTCCTCCGCGCCGCCGTGCTCGTCGGGGCCGGCATCGCGCTGCTCATCGGCGTCGCCCGCGTCCTCGGCGGCGGGCACGCGCTCTTCCCCGGCGGCGACACCGGCCTGGTCTTCGCCATCCTCACCGGGCTCATCGTCACGCACCTGGTCGCCCTGGGCCGCGACCGCTGGTGGGGCGCGAGCGGCTCGGGAGCGGCGTTAGCCCTGGCGATGCTGCTGCTGTACGGCTGGGTTCCGGCCGTGCTGGTGAGCCTGTCGGTCGTCACGCTGGTGGGCGCCGCGCGCCGGGACCGCTGGGGGCTGGCGGCGCTGCAGGGCGCCATCGACGTGCTGGGGGTGGGCGGCGCGGCCCTCGCGCTCGCCGCCTGGGGGAACCGCCCCAGCGTCGAGCACCCCTGGGAGCCCGCCGACTGGCAGCTGTCGACCCTGCCCCAGCTCATGCTGGGCGCCGTGGCGTACCTGCTGATCTCCAGGACGCTGCTGTGGCTGTGCGTCGCCCCGCCCGGCGGCCTGCCGTCGATGGCCGGGGCCGCCCTGCTCCGGCAGGGGCTGGTCGCGGTGGCGCTGCTGTGCATCGCGCCGCTGATCGTCGTCGTCGCCGTGGACAAGCCGGCGGTGCTGCCGCTGTTCGCGGTGCCGCTGATGGCGTTGGACTCCACGATGTGGATGGCCAGCGCCCGCGACGAGGACCAGCTGCTCGACCCGCTGACAGGGCTGCCCAACCGCCAGTGGCTGCTGGAGCGCACCCGCGCCGCCATCGAGGACGCCGAGGCCGAGCCGGGCCGCTGCGCGCTCGTGCTGATCGACCTGGACAGCTTCCGCTCGGTCAACGACACCCTCGGCCATCTCACCGGCGACCAGCTGCTGCTGCAGATCTCCGACCGAATACAGCGGGCGGTCCAGGAGGCGTCCCCGGAACCGCCGGGCCGGGGCCGGGCGGGAGCGGCGCTGTCCCGGCAGCAGCAGCCGGCCGGTCCCGGCGGGGGCGGGGTGCTGCCGCGCGGCGCGGTCGCCGCCCGCCTGGGGGGCGACGAGTTCGCGGTGCTGCTGCCCCGCGTGGACTCCGCCACCAGCGCGCAGCGCGCCGCCCGCGACCTGGTCGGCTCCCTCGGCGCACCGCTCGACCTGGACGGCCTCACCCTCGTGGTCGAGGCCAGCGCCGGCGTCGCGGTCTACCCCGAGCACGCCTCAGAGGCCGAGGGCCTGCTGCGTCGCGCGGACGTCGCCATGTACGCCGCCAAGCGCGACCGCAGCGGCGTCGAGGTCTACGAGGCGAGCCGCGACGTGAACACCCCCGACCGGCTGGCGCTCCTGGGCGACCTGCGCCGCGCCCTGGACACCGGCCAGGTCGAGCTGCACTACCAGCCCAAGGTCCGCTTCGACGGCGCCGTGGCCGGGCTGGAGGCGCTGGTGCGCTGGCACCACCCCGACCGGGGCAGGGTGCCGCCGGACGAGTTCATCACCATCGCCGAGACCTCCGGCCTCATGCCCCGACTGACGGAGTACGTGCTGGAGGCGGCGCTCGGCCAGGTGGCCCGCTGGCGCGAGGCAGGGCTCACCGTGCCGGTCGCGGTGAACGTCTCGCCCCGCGACGTGTTCACCCCCGGCTTCGCCGGGGCCGTCGCCGCCCGCCTGGCCCGGCACGGCGTTCCCGCCGGTTCGCTGCAGCTGGAGATCACCGAGCACGTGATGCTGGAGGACCCGCAGCAGGCCGCCGACACCCTCGCCGGGCTCACCGGCCACGGCGTGCGGATGTCCCTGGACGACTTCGGCACCGGGTACTCCTCCCTGGTGCACCTGCGCCGCCTGCCGGTCAGCGAGCTGAAGATCGACCGGTCCTTCGTCGCCCGACTCTCGGTGGACAGCGAGGACGCGGAGATCGTCCGCTGCACGGTCGAGCTGGCGCACTCCCTCGGGCTGGTGGTGGTGGCCGAGGGGGTGGAGGACGACGAGACGTGGGAGCGGCTGCGCGACCTGGGCTGCGACGCGGTGCAGGGCTGGCTGGTGGCGGCGGCCATGCCGGCCGCGGAGACGACGGCGTGGCTGCGCGCGCGTGACGACGCGCCGGCCGCGCCGCGGACGGCCGGCGCCGCTGCCCCGGCCGAGGCGGAGGCGGAGGCGGAGTCGGTGGAGTCGGATGCGGGGGCGGGGGCGGACGCCGCGGAGGCGGAGGACGTGCCCACGGGCGCGGACGCTCCCCCGGACCGCGAGCCCGTCCGCTGACGGACCGGGGGCTCTGCCCCGGACCCTGGCCGCCCACGCCCCGGCACCCCACCCGGGTTCGGGTGGGCGGGCCTACGCGGCGGCGCGGGAGCGCTCCGTCGTGGCGATCGTGGCGGAGCCGACGACGCGGGTGCCGTCGTAGAGGACGATCGCCTGGCCGGGGGCGACGCCGCGCACCGGCTGGTCGAAGCGGACCCGCAGCTCGCCGTCGGCCTCCTCGGCCGTCACCGGCGCCTCGCCGCCGTGCGCGCGCAGCTGCGCCGTGTACCGGCCGGGCCCGGCCGGCGGCGCCGCGCCGCACCAGCGCGGGCGGATGGCCGTCAGCCCCACGACGTCCAGCGCCTCCGCGGGCCCGACCGTGACGGTGTTGTTCACCGGCGAGATGTCCAGCACGTAGCGCGGCTTCCCGTCGGGCGCGGGCCGGCCGAGGCGCAGCCCCTTGCGCTGCCCGATGGTGAAGCCGTGCGCGCCCTGGTGGGTGCCGACCTTGCGCCCGTCCTCGTCGACGACGTCGCCCTCGGCGGAGCCGAGGTGGGAGGCGAGGAAGCCGCGGGTGTCGCCGTCGGCGATGAAGCAGATGTCGTGGCTGTCCGGCTTGCGCGCCACGGCCAGCCCGCGCCGTTCGGCCTCGGCGCGGATCTCCTCCTTGGTGCTGCGGGTGTCGCCCAGGGGGAACATGGCGTGCGCGAGCTGCCGGTCGTCGAGCACGCCGAGCACGTAGCTCTGGTCCTTGGCCAGGTCGGCGGCGCGGTGCAGCTCGCGGCTGCCGTCCGGGCGGCGTACCACCGTGGCGTAGTGGCCGGTGCAGACCGCGTCGAAGCCGAGGGCGAGCGCCCGGTCCAGCAGCGCCGCGAACTTGATCTTCTCGTTGCAGCGCAGGCAGGGGTTGGGCGTGCGCCCGGCCCGGTACTCGGCGACGAAGTCCTCGACCACGTCCTGCCGGAAGCGCTCGGCGAGGTCCCACACGTAGAACGGGATACCGATGACGTCGGCGGCGCGGCGGGCGTCGCGGGAGTCCTCCAGGGTGCAGCAGCCGCGGGCGCCGGTGCGGAAGGACGTGGGGTTGGCGGACAGCGCGAGGTGGACGCCGGTCACGTCGTGCCCGGCGTCGGCGGCGCGCGCGGCGGCGACCGCGGAGTCCACGCCGCCGGACATCGCCGCCAGGACGCGCAGCCGGCGGGGGGTGTCAGTCATAGCGCTCCCAGCGTACGGCCCGGGGCGGGGCGGTGTCCGCACGGTTTCGTTCGTCTTCGTTCGTCAGCTCAGCCCGGCGCCGCGGCCCCGCTCCACGGCCGGGCCGATCGCCTCGGCGAGGGCGGCGACGTCGTCCTTGGTGGAGGTGTGGCCCAGCGAGAAGCGCAGCGTGCCGCGCGCCAGTTCGCGGTCGGCGCCGGTGGCCAGCAGCACGTGGCTGGGCTGGGCGACGCCCGCGGTGCAGGCGGAGCCGGTGGAGCACTCGATGCCCTGCGCGTCCAGCAGCAGCAGGAGCGAGTCGCCCTCGCAGCCGGGAAACGCGAAGTGGGCGTTGCCCGGCAGCCGCCCGGCCGGGTCCGGGTCACCGCCCAGCAGGGCGTCCGGGACGGCGGCGGTCACCGCGCCGATGAGCTCGTCGCGCAGCTCCCCGATCCGCCGGGCGAACTCCTCCTGGCGGCCGGCGGCGAGCCTGGCGGCCGCGGCGAAGCCCGCGACGGCCGGGACGTCGAGCGTGCCGGAACGCACCTCCCGCTCCTGCCCGCCGCCGTGCTGCACCGGCGTCGGCGTCCACTCCCGGCCCAGCAGCAGCGCGCCGATGCCGTACGGCCCGCCGATCTTGTGGCCGGAGACGGTGAGCGCGGCCAGCCCGGAGGCGGCGAAGTCCACCGGGAGCTGCCCGACGGCCTGCACGGCGTCCGCGTGCATGGGGATGCCGTGCTCGGCGGCGACGGCGGCCAGCTCGGCGACGGGCATCACGGTGCCGATCTCGTTGTTGGCCCACATCACCGTCACGAGGGCGACGTCGGCGGGGTCGCGTTCGATCGCGGCGCGCAGCGCGTCGGCGTGTACGCGGCCGTGGCCGTCGACCGGCAGCCACTCGACCG
Source organism: Streptomyces sp. 6N223 (assembly GCF_052246635.1). Lineage (NCBI taxonomy): Bacteria > Bacillati > Actinomycetota > Actinomycetes > Kitasatosporales > Streptomycetaceae > Streptomyces > Streptomyces sp. 6N223. Next base: position 25,162 of record NZ_JBQQCA010000017.1, read on the forward strand.
TCGCGCCCTCGTGCTCGCCGAGCCAGGCGACGGCATCCAGGACGGCGTGGTGCTCGACCGGGCTGGCCAGCACGCGGGTACGGCGCGGGTCGGCGTCGCGGCGGGCCCAGTACAGGCCCTTGACGGCGAGGTTGTCGGCCTCGGTGCCGCCGGAGGTGAAGACGACCTCGCTGGGGCGCCCGCCGAGGGCCGCGGCCAGCGCCTCCCGCCCCTCCTCGACCACGCGCCGGGCCCGCCGCCCGGCGGCGTGCAGGGCGGAGGCGTTGCCGGTGACCCCGAGTTCGGCGGTCATCGCCGCCATGGCCTCGGGGAGCATGGGGGTGGTGGCGGCGTGATCGAAGTACGGCATGGCAGGCCCCAGTCTACGAGCGGCCCGGAACCGGACCGGGAGGGCGGGCGTTGGTTTCGGTCAGAGGGGGAATCCGGGAGAGGCTGGCGGCGAGCGGGCGAGGTGGCGATGGGTGAGCACGTGGGGCAGCCGGGCGGGCCGGGCCGACCGGGCCGCCGCGCCCTGCTGCTCGGCGGCGCGGCGGCGGCGCTCGGCGTGGGGGCGCTGGCCTCGCGGGAGACCGTGGAGCGCTGGTGGTGGCGTTACTCGGGGGACGAGGTGGAGCGGGCCGAGGGCGAGGTGGACCATCCGGGCGCGGAGTGGGTGCCCGCCTCCGCGGCGAACTACCGGCGGGCCAACCGCCCCCGCGACTACGCCATCGACCGCGTCGTGATCCACATGCCGGAGGCGACCTACCCGATCACGCTCCGGGTCTTCCAGGACCCGTCGCACGGCGCCGCCGCGCACTACGTGGTGCGCTCTTCCGACGGCCACGTGGCGCAGCTCGCCCGCGAGCTGGACGTGGCGTTCCACGCGGGGAACCGGTCGTTCAACGAGCGCAGCGTCGGCATCGAGCACGAGGGCTGGGCGGACGACCCCTCCTATCTGACGGACGTGATGTACGAGTCCTCGGCGCGGCTGGTGGCCGGGATCTGCGCGCGGTACGGCATCCCGGTCGACCGCGAGCACATCGTGGGCCACAACGAGGTGCCGGAGGTGGTCCGGATCTGCCCCGGGCCGCACTGGGACTGGGACCGGTACATCCCCCTGGTGCGGCGGGCGGCCGGTCAGCCGGGCCAGTAGAGCGACTCGGCGCGGGCCCACTCGACGACGAGCGGCTCGTCGCCGTAGTGGAAGACCTCCGGGCGGACCCGGCCCTTGTCGGTGGCCGAGATGAACCCGGTCCACGTGTAGACGAAGTGCAGGTCGCCGCCGACGTGGACCGGGGAGTGGATCGGCATGGTGCCGGTCCGCTCGAACCCGTCGCCCTGCGTCCGGTAGTTGGCCAGCCGGAGCTGGAACTCCTGGCCCTTGGTGAGGCCCCCGACCCGTACGCCGACCGAGGCCGTGTAGTGGCAGGCCCCGTAGAGGATGCTGGAGGTGGCCTTCTCCAGGTTCTGCCACTCGCCGTCGGTGTAGCGCCGGTTGAAGGTGAGCGTGGTCCACTTGTTGGGCTGGATGGTACGGCGGTAGTCGTCCGTGGTGCCGTACAGCGCTCGCTTGGGCATGTCGTCCTCCTCGGGGGTGGGGCTCCAGCCGGCGGGGTGTTCGAGCCGCTCGGCGACGCGCTCGCGGATATCGCCCATGGAGATGCCGGGCCCGCGCGGATCGACCTTACCCGGCTGCCATTCGAGGTGGCCGATCACGGACGTGGTGCCCTCCTTGCCCCAGCCGTGGGCGCGGCAGATCGCCGCGGAGGCGCGGACGATGGCCTCGACCTGCTCGGGTGGCCAGGGGTCCTCGTTGTCGCCGAGGTTGACGCATTCGAGGCCGTAGAAGTGGACGTTTCCGTCGGTGTCGGTCTCGTTGTCCGGCGGCAGGGACCGCTCCTCGATCACGGCGGCCAGCACGTCGCCGTCGCCGCTGCCCGCGTGGTTGGCCCGGCCGTTGCCCACCAGGTAGCAGGTGCCGTCCTTGGCGATGACGCCGTGGCACAGCGGCCCTGGCAGGTCGGAGCGCCCCTCGTAGCACAGCTCGACGCTGGAGTCGGTGCCGGAGGTGACGGTGTGATGGATCATCACCCCGTGGACGGGGCCCCAGGCCCCGACCTCGTTCCGGTTGTTCGTGCGCCAGTCGCGGTACTCGACGACGCGCACGCCCTCGTCCCTCAGGGCCTTCAGCAGCCGGTCGGCGGAGAGTGGAGTCGCCATGGCGGATCCCCCGTTCGCAATTCCTATACGAGGTGTACGCCGCCCACTACCGCCCGCGCAAGAGGGCGTTCGGCCGAATGGGCACGGCCGTCTACGGTGGAGGCCGGCCGGCCGAACGAGATGGGTGAGCAGGAGTGTCAGAGGAGAACTGCCCGGGTCCGCACCGCCAGTGCCACGCCTGCGCCGGGCAGCGCGTCGAGTTCCGCGAGACGCTGTACGTCCCCACCTCCGGCCGCGCCCAGGGCGTGGCCGCCGCCCACGACTGCTGGCACTGCAAGGGCCTCGGCTACTACTGCCGCTCGGCGCCGCGCTGCACGCTGCCGCACGAGTAGCGCGACGTGCCGGGACCGGCCGCGAGCGCGCGGCGCCGGCCGGCCCACCTCAGGCGGCGTCCTCGGCCTGGAACATCCCGTGGTGACTAACCCGATCATGGTTGACCAGTGGTGCTATGTGAAAATCGCGCGCATGACTGATGACCCGACGCGTGCGTATCTCAATTCCGTAGGCGCCAAGTTGGCCGCCGACGGCTGCTCTCCGCAGTGGCACTACGAGGGCGGGACACCGGTGCTGATCGGCCGCCGGTCGGACTTTCGGCTGGGGTGGGCCGCGACCCGGCTGCACGTGTTCACCCTGGCCGCAGCCGTTCCGGAGATCACCGTTCCGGTGATTGCCACCTTCACCCAGCACGCGCGTCGGTACGCCAAGGCCCACAAGGGAGGCCTTCCCCGGGGATTTCAGACCGGGCTGGCTGTCTTCCCCGCCCTGATCAGCACCCGGGTCGATCCGCAGGCGGTGGCCTGGGCCGAGGAGAAGCAGCGGTCACAGTTCGCCTGCTTCGTCCGCCCCGTGGTCGTGGATGTGATACGCCAGTACGTGGGGGTATACCGCGGTTCACCCGCGATCGGCCGGACATACGCGTCGCACTTGCTGCAGAAGAGCGACTACTACTTCTCGGGCAGCACCTTTTCCATGTCGGGCTGAGTCGGTGCGCTCTGGTGATGCCCGGCTCATCGCTGAAAGCCGGCACGGCCCGGCGACTGTCGACGGCTCTATACACGTCCACGTCTTCTCGTCCCCTCACCCAACGACAGCCGCCGAGCGGGTAGCGAAGCCGTTGCCGCCCGCGTCAGGGGACAGAAGGCGCCGCATGCCAACCACGTGCCCGCCCGTCCCGACGACGAGCCACCGGTAGAGGCCGCCGATCAGCCCCGGGAAAGCAGCTCGGCTCTCGGCGCGGAGCCGTGATTTCCCCGGACCGACGTGTTCGAGGCGATAGATCAGGGCGTAGGACGAGAAACGATGGCGTCCCTGGAGGACCAGCTCCCGCCCCGGGACCGCGGCGACCACCCAAAACCCGGGTAGCGCCGAACCTAAGGTCCGGCTGCGGGAATTGACCGAGGCGTTCGCCCAGCCGTCACGGTGACGCTCCCGCGAAGGCCACACGCCTGCCTTTCGCGCGGCACTCCAACGTTCATCGGGCGACAGCGAGGACGAGAGACCCTGCGGCCAGAGCCAGGTAGCCGCCAGGAAAAGCGATGTTGTGGTACACGCGAGCACGGAGGTGTGCGGCGATGGCGCCGATGTAGAACAAGACGAGCCCGGCCGCGGCGGCAACGCCGATGACCGGGACACCCATGAGTCCGAGTAGCAGACCGGCGGCTCCAGCGGCCTTGAGCGCAGCGAGCCACGGGAGCCAGGTCCGCGGGAGACCGACCTCGGTCGAGTTGGCGAGGACGAACTTGGCATTCAAGAAGTCCGCGATGGCGATTCCGGCGTTGGCCAGGATCGCGATGACGGTGATGATCGCGTAGGCGGGGAAACATATGCCTCGTCCTTCAGTCGAGCGCATCGTGAGTCCGGCGAGCCCGGCGCGCTCACCTGGACAAGCCTCCCCGAGCCCTTGCGCGGCGTCCAATACCTGCGTCTATAACCTGGAAGCATGGATGTGGACACGCGGCTGCTGCGCTACTTCGTCGCTGTGGCGGAGGAGGGGACCCTCACTCGCGCCGCGGAACGACTGTTCGTGTCCCAGCCGGCGCTCACCAAACAGATCAAGCAACTGGAGACCCGGCTGGGAGTGGGACTGTTCACGCGGTCCCGCACCGGCATGACTCTCACAGAACCGGGCCGGACCCTGGCAGAGCGGGTGCCCGCGCTGCTGGCCGACTGGGACCGGGTGCTGCGGGAGACCAAGAGCGCCGCCGGCCGGGCAGCCCGCGTACTGCGGGTCGGCTTCATGGCCAGTGCCGCCAACGAGGCGACCCCGCGCATCATCGCGGAGTTCTCCCGGCGTCGGCCAGGCTGGCGGGTGGATATGCGGCAGGCCGCCTGGTCGAATCCGAGCGCCGGGCTCGCCGACGGAGACGTCGACGCCGCCCTGCTGCGGCTGCCCTTCCCCGGCCAGGACACTCTGCGGACGGCGGTACTCTTCACCGAGCCCCGCTGGGTCGCCCTCCCCGAGGCACACCCTCTCGCAGCGCGCGACGTGATCCCGTTCCGCGATCTGTGGGATGAGCCGTTCGTGGCCGCGCCGTCTGAAACAGGCTGGTGGCGAGACCACTGGCTGGCCACCGGTGAACGCGGCGGCCACCCGGTCCGCATCGGCGCCGTCACAGAGCAGCCGGACGACTGGCTCAGCGCCGTGGCCAACGGCTACGGCATCGCCCTTGCCCCGGCATCTGCCGCTCGCTTCTACGCCCGGCCCGGCATCACCTACCGCCCCGTCAGCGGCGTGAGCCCCAGTCAGGTGGGCGTCGCCTGGGCCTGCTCCGACGACAGCGACCCCGTCGTGCAGGACTTCGTTCACTGCTGCCTGGACAGACCGTTGCCAGAGGTGACCACCGCCTGATCACCCGGCCGGTACTGATTGCATCAGCCCAGGACGATGACCGGTAACGCGATCGACCCGAGCGAGCCGCCGCGGGCGCGGGCATGATCCTGTGGTCCCTGCCGGACCGGACGCCCCCCGGCCGCTGGTGCGGCCGGGGCCTTCTGCGTTCCGGATTCCTTCCGGTCGAGCCGCGGATTCCGGTGAGATTCCGTCCGACGCCGGAACGTCGCGTCACGCTTCGGAACGCGACGGAACGCCTGTTTTTGCTGGTCAGAGCCCGATCCTTGCTCCGGCCTCAGGCGGCGTCCTCGGCCTGGAACATCCAGTGGTGCTTCTCGAGGTCCTTCGTGAGCTGGATCAGCACGTCCTGGCTGACCGCGTCCACCTCGCCGACGGAGTCCATGCGCTCGCGCATGCGCGTGATGACCGCGCCCAGGGCCGCGACCATGCCGTGGATGGCGGCACCGTCCTGCTGCCAGCCCTCGGGGGCGTTGGCGATGCCGCTGCCCTGGGCCACGGTCGCGGCGCGGCCGTCCGGGGAGATGCCGAGGGCGGCGGCGCGTTCGGCGACCGTGTCGGCGTGGGAGCGGGCGGTGGCCACCACGTCGTCGAGTTGGAGGTGCACCGAGCGGAACCGGGGGCCGAGGATGTTCCAGTGGGTCTGCTTGGCGACGAGCGACAGGTCGACGAGGTCCACCAGGGCGCCCTGGAGGGCCTCGCCTACGACCTTGAGGGTGGTGTCGGGCAGCGTGCTCTTCACGGCGTACATAGAACGCCCCTTTCGATCTGATTCGGGTGATTGATCCGTTTCTTCGCCAGGGTACCCCCGGGCATCGGCCGGAAGGCGGAGGAAGGGCGCGGCAGCGGGTGTGGCGGGCCGGTGGCGCGGCTGTCACGGCTCTGGCACAGCGGCCGATTGTCGTCCCCAAAATGCCCGCTTTCGCGGGGCGTTGGCGTTTTGCCCCCTGCTACCGTCCTGGCGGAAACGGGAGACCGGAATGCGAAGGGCGGGGGCCGTGGGAGACGAGGACGAGTCCGGCGAGACGCCGGAGCAGCTGCGGGAGCGGGCCGAGGGCCTGCGCGACTGCGCGCGGCGGGCGCGTGAGCTGGCGGGCACGCTCGGGCCGTTCCTCGACGGCGAGACCGAGCTGGCTCAGCGGCAGGATCCGGTCACCTGGCAGGGTCCGTACGCCGAGAGGACCACCGCCGTGATCAGGGAACGCGGCAGCACGCTGCACGCGATGGCCGGCGCGCTGATGAACGACGCCGGCCGCTGGGAGTCCGAGGCGACCGACCTGGAGGAGCGGGCCGGTCGGGCGGAGGGGGGCAACTGATGGACGCCGGCAGTCCCGACTGGCCGACCACCGTCGAGGGCCGGTGGCGGATGCGCTGGCACGTGCCGCACCACCGCTTCGGCGAAGGCCGCCTCACCGTCGTGGTCCTGGCCATTCACAGTGACCCGCCGCGCGCGGACATCACCGTGCGCGGCAGCGAACGCGCCCTCCACAAGGGGCTCACGGTCGGCGACAGCGTCGCCATCGCGGGCCGGCGCTGGCGGGTGGCCGCCATCGAGCTGGGGGTCACCGAGGCCGAGGCGGCCGCGCGCGACTACCACGCCGACCGCAGGAGTTACGTCGATCTGCACCGGATCGACGCCTGAGGAACGCCCGAGGAACGCCCGGGGAAGGCCCGGGGAAGGCCCAGGGGACGCCCGAGAAGACGGAAGAGACGGAAGAGACGGAAGAGACGGGGGAGACGGTCATGGGGTTCCAGGGATTCGACTCGGAGGGGATACGCACCCTCGCCGCCGACCTGCGGCAGCGCGGGCAGGACGCGCCGGCGATGCACGCCGACCTCTTCAACCTGCTGGTGACGGCGCAGGGACACATGGGCGGCAAGCCCGCCACCGAGGACCCCGGCCTGGAGGCGGTGATCACCAGCGGGCTCGTCGCCGGCGGCACGGGCGGCCTCTTCGGCTACGGCACCCCGCCCGGCTCGCTGAGCGAGTTCACCGACACCGCCGACGAGATGGACCGTCGCCGCGCCCAGCTCGACGCCTGCGAGGAGCTGGCGGACGACGGGTACCCCATCGACCCCTCGATGGTCTTCGCCAACGACGACCCGCCGCGCGCCGAGGACATCGACAACGCCTACGAGGCGCTGGCCGACGCCGGGAACTGGGACGAGGGAAACGACGGCAACCGCGACGAGATCCGGGAGCTCATGGGCACCCTCGCCGGCCTCACCCCGGCCGAGCTCGACGCCGTGATCTCGCAGGCGACGCCCGAGCAGCTGTCCCGGCTCAACGGCCTGATCAGCGACAAGTCCGACACCCTGTGGTACGAGTGGGGCCTGCCGCTCGCCGAGCGCCAGCAGGCCGTCGGCGACCTGCTCTCCCGCGTCAGCGAGGGGAACGTCGACAAGCTGCGGCGGGCGTTCCCCTGGGTCCGGCCGCACTTCGAGACCACCGACGCCTACCTCGACGGCGAGAACCCGCAGACCGGCGAGCAGGCCACCGGCATGCACTGGGAGAATCCGGACGACCCGCTGTTCGCGCCGAACGAGGACGGCGAGGCGGTGTCGTACGACGACATCAACCAGGGGCGGTTCGGGGACTGCTGGTACATCGCCTCGCTGATCGCGGTGACCCAGCGGGACCCGGAGTTCATCCGCGAGGGCATCCGGGAGAACCCCAACGGCACCGTCAGCGTCCGCATCTGGGACGAGGACGGCAACCAGCGCTGGGTGACCGTCACCGCCGACCTGCCGGTGGACGAGAACGGCAACCCGATGGGCGCCTACGGCGACGGCGACACCTGGCCGGCGTACTACGAGAAGGCGTTCGCGCTGGTCTACGGCGGGGACGACGGCGGCGCGCCGGACGGCAAGGAGGACGACGACCGCTACGACCGGGAAGAGCAGGGCAGCTACGGCGCCATCGAGTGGGACCACAACGAGCAGGCGCCGCCGTACATCACCGGCAACGACGCCGAGGACGCCGACGGCTGGACGACCGGCTCGTACGAGGGCACCGTGGACGCCTGGCGCGCCGGCCAACCGGTGATCGTCTCCACGCCCTCGGAGGCGGACGGCGTGCCTGCCGACTGGGAGGGGAGCTACTCCACCCGGCACGTCTACTACGTCCTCGGTGTCGACGATCAGACCGGGGAGATCATCCTGGGCAACCCCTGGGGCGCGGACATCGACCCGATCAGGGCCAGCCAGGAGGAGTTCGAGGAGTTCTTCGAGCGTCCGCAGAAGCTCACGATCCCCGCGTGAGCGCGGGTCAGTGCGGCCTGGGGTACCCGTACCCGTGCTGGCGCAGCGCGGCCGGGTCCTGCACGGGCACGGCGACGGGCGTGTCCCGGTCGTAGAACGGGCGGGTGTTGGCGCGCAGCCACATCGCGACCGGGTCGTAGGCGTCGGCCATGGCGACCGTGCCGACCGCCAGCCCGTCCGGCACCGCCGTGATGGACTGCCGCATCATCTCCCGCACCGCCTCGGCGGTGTGCTCCCCCGGGTCGTCCACCTCCAGGCCGATCACCAGGTACGCCGGGCCGAGGGCCGGCTGCACCCACGCCCGCCGCAGGCTGCGCAGCACCGGCGTGCGCTGGGCGTGCAGCGTCAGCCGCTCGTAGAAGGCGTCGGCGCGGATGCTCGGCTCGCTGATCCGCAGCGGTCCGGCCGGCAGCCGGTCCAGGCCGCCCGCTATCCGCCGCAGGTCGAGCCACGGGATGCCGAGACCGCCGCCGGGAACGTGCGGGTTGAGCCACAGGCCCCAGTGGTCGGGGTAGAGCGCGGCGGCGATGTCCTTGCCGCTGACCACCTCGTGCGCCCGGGTCCAGCCGCTGGCGAGCAGCTCCCGCTCGGAGGTGACGCACGGCGCGTACCCGTGGCCGGCGACCTCGACGCTGCCGTACTGGGCGTCGGGATCGCCGGGCTGCCCGTGCCACAGCAGCATCCACACCTGGCCCCCGGCGAGCGCGGCCAGCAGGGCCTCGTAGACGTCGAACCGGTCCGCCGTCACGCGCGGCAACAGCTCCTCCACGCCGCTTCCCGCGCTCACCTGGGCCGGCCCTCCGCGCACCGCACCTCCCGCTGCTGATTCACACCGACATCACTCCAGCTTAGGAGCGTTCGCTGACAGGACGCAGAGCGCAGCCGCGGCAACGCTCACGCCTCACGCGCGTAGAAGGGCCTCACGCAGTGCCGCAGCCAGTCCACGACAGGGTCCTCGGCGGCGTCGAGCAGCACCATCTGCACCGGCCAGGCGACGTGCTGCTCCGACAGCGCCCGCTCCAGCGCCCCGTGCGCCGCCAGGCGGCTGGGCTCGTCGAGCATCTCCAGCTCCAGGCCGAGGAAGAGCGAGGGCGGGCCGCCTTCGGCGCTGGCCAGCCCGCGGCGCGCGCTCCTGACGAACCACAGGCCGGACAGCTCGCGCGAGACCGCGGCGAGGAAGTCCATCGGCTCCTCCTGCCAGTCCGGCTGGAACAGCCGCATCCGGGCGCCGGAGGGAACGCCGGGTATCCGCTCGCCCGGCGTCGCGCGGCACAGCTCGGCGACGGCCGCGGGCGGCACCGGGATGCCGACCGTGCCGCCGGGGTTGACGGCGATGCCGAGCTGCGGCGGCAGGCCGCGGGCGAACTCCGGGGCGGGCGCGATGGCGAAGCCCAGGTGCGAGGCGCCGCCGAGGTGGTACTGCTCGGCGGAGCTGAAGACGGGCACGTACGGCGCGCCGCCCAGCTGGGTGGTGGGCAGGCGCAGGCTGCTGCTGTCCGGGCCGCCGCCCTCGGGCAGCGGCACCCACAGCGCGCTGCGGGCCAGCACCTTCAGCAGGTGCCCCGCGGCCTCCGGCCGGCCGACCGAGGCGGCCAGCGCCTCCTCCAGCTCGTTGCTGGGCCAGCCGCCGCCGTATCCGGGGGTGTTGCTCATGCGCAGCCGCCTCTCCTGTAAGTCGTCAAATACCTTAATCCCCGTCGGCGGGAAGGGTCCTGGCAGCGGGCCACCCGTGCCACAGGGGGCGTGCGATGATGTGCGGCATGTCGGACACACCTGCCCCGGACGCCTCACCGGGCGCCGCCGCGAACGCCTCGCGCGCCACGGCGTTGGAGCCCGTGCACCGCGCCCTGGGCGCGACCATGACCGACTTCGCCGGGTGGCTGATGCCCCTGCGGTACGGCAGCGAGCGGGCCGAGCACCAGGCCGTGCGCGGCGCGGCCGGCCTGTTCGATCTGTCGCACATGGGCGAGATCGCGGTCACCGGGCCGGCCGCGGACGCGCTGCTGGACTACGCGCTGGCCGGCCACCTCTCCGCGCTCCGCGTGGGCCGGGCCCGGTACACCATGATCTGCGAGCCCACCGGCGGCATCCTCGACGACCTGATCGTCTACCGCCTCGCCGAGCGGGAGTACCTGGTCGTCGCCAACGCCGCCAACGCGGGCGTGGTGCTCGACGCGCTCGCCGAGCGCCAGGCCGGCTTCGACGCCGCGATCCGCGACGACGGCGCGGCGTACGCCCTGCTGGCCGTGCAGGGCCCGGCCTCCCCGGCGATCCTGGCGCGGCTGACCGACGCGGACCTGCCGTCCCTGAAGTACTACGCCGGACTGCGCGGCACCGTCGCCGGGCGCGAGGCGATGATCGCCCGCACCGGGTACACCGGCGAGGACGGCTTCGAGCTGTTCTGCGCGCCCGAGGACGCCGAGCCGCTGTGGCGGGCGCTGACCGAGGCCGGGGAGGGCGACGGCCTGGTGCCCTGCGGCCTGGCCTGCCGGGACACGCTGCGCCTGGAGGCGGGCATGCCGCTGTACGGGCACGAGCTGACCACCGGCACGACGCCGTTCGACGCGGGCCTGGGCCGGGTGGTGAAGTTCGGCAAGCCGGGCGACTTCGTGGGCCGGGACGCGCTGCGCGCGGCGGCCGAGCGTGCCGAGCGGGAGCCGCCGCGGGTGCTGACCGGCCTCGTCGCCCGGGGCCGCCGGGTGCCGCGCGCGGGATACGCCGTGGTGGACGAGGCGGGGCGGGTCATCGGCGAGGTCACCTCGGGCGCCCCCTCGCCGACGCTCGGGCGGCCCATCGCCATGGCGTACGTCGACGCGGCCCACGCGGCCCCCGGCGCGGCGGGGGTCGGCGTCGACATCCGCGGCACGCGCGAGCCGTACGACGTGGTGGCGCTGCCGTTCTACAGGCGCCACACCTGAAAGTGCCCGACCTCACGCCGGAACGCGAAGGAGAATCGCACCCGATGAGCAACCCCCCGCAGCTGCGTTACAGCAAGGAGCACGAGTGGCTCTCCCCCGCCGAGAAGGGCGTGGCGACGGTCGGCATCACCAAGTACGCCGCCGACCAGCTCGGCGACGTGGTCTTCGTCCAGCTGCCCGAGGTGGGCGCGGCGGTCACGGCGGGTGAGCCCTGCGGCGAGCTGGAGTCCACCAAGTCCGTCAGCGACCTCTACTCCCCCGTCACCGGCGAGGTCACCGAGGTCAACCAGGAGGCGGTCGACGACCCGGCCCTGGTCAACTCCTCGCCCTTCGAGGCGGGCTGGCTGTTCCGGGTGCGGCTCGCCGAGGAGGGGGGCGTGCCCGAGACGCTCATGTCGGCCGAGGCGTACGCGGCGTTCACGAAGGACTGAAGCCGCCTCAGGCGGGCGGTTCGGCGCGCAGCAGCAGCACCGAGCGCTCCGGCACCCTGAGCGGGGAGCCCGCCGGGTGCCGGGTGCCGGGCGGGGTGGCCTGGTCCTCGCGGCCGGTGTCGACCAGCAGCTCGTACGCCCGCGCCCAGGGCGGGCCGGGCAGCGGGAAGTCCAGCGGCCGCTCGCCGGCGTGGAGCAGGACGAGGAAGCTGTCGTCGGTGACGGGGCGGCCCTGGGGGTCGCGCTGCGGGATGTCGCGGCCGGAGAGGAACATGCCGAGCGTGCGGCTGGGGGCGTACCAGTCCTCCTCGGTCATCTCCCTGCCCCCGGCCGTGAACCAGCCGAGGTCCCTTATGCCCTCCGGGCCGTGGCGGCGGCCGGAGAAGAAGGCGCGGCGGCGCAGCACGGGGTGGTCGCGGCGCATCCGGATCAGGCGGCGGGTGAAGGTGAGAAGCCGCTCCCACTCCGGGTCGTCGGTGAGGGACCAGTCGACCCAGCCGAGTTCGTTGTCCTGGCAGTAGGCGTTGTTGTTGCCGCGCTGGGTGCGGCCCATCTCGTCGCCGGCGACCAGCATGGGGACGCCGGTGGACAGCAGCAGCGTGGTGAGGAGGTTGCGGAGCTGGCGGCGGCGCAGCGCGGTGACGCGGGCGTCGTCGGTCTCGCCCTCGGCGCCGCAGTTGAAGGAGCGGTTGTCGTCCCGGCCGTCGCGGTTGTCCTCGCCGTTGACCTCGTTGTGCTTGCGGTCGTAGGAGACGAGGTCGCGCAGGGTGAAGCCGTCGTGGGAGGTGATGAAGTTGACGGAGGCGTACGGGCGGCGGCCGCCCCAGGCGTACAGGTCGGAGGAGCCCGACAGCCGGTAGCCGAGGTCGCGCACGTCGGGCAGGGCGCCGCGCCAGTAGTCGCGGACCGTGTCGCGGTAGCGGTCGTTCCACTCGGTCCACAGCGGCGGGAAGGCGCCGACCTGGTAGCCGCCGTCGCCGACGTCCCAGGGCTCGGCGATCAGCTTGACGCGGCGCAGCACCGGGTCCTGGGCGATGACGGCGAGGAACGGGGAGAGCATGTCGACGTCGTGGAAGGAGCGGGCGAGGGCGGCGGCGAGGTCGAAGCGGAAGCCGTCGACGCCCATCTCGGTCACCCAGTAGCGCAGCGAGTCGGTGATCAGGCGCAGCGCGTGGGGCTGGACGACGTGGAGGGTGTTGCCGCAGCCGGTGTAGTCGGCGTAGTAGCGGGGGTCGTCGGCCAGGCGGTAGTAGCCGGGGTTGGCGATGCCGCGCAGCGAGTAGGTGGGGCCGAGGTGGCTGCCCTCGGCGGTGTGGTTGTAGACGACGTCGAGGATGACCTCGATGCCGGCCTGGTGCAGGGTGCGGACCATCGACTTGAACTCGCCGACCTGCTGGCCGCGGCTGCCGGATGCGCTGTAGGGGGCGTGCGGGGCGAAGTAGCCGACGGAGTTGTAGCCCCAGTAGCTGCGCAGGCCGCGCCGCAGCAGGTGGTCCTCGTCGGCGAACTGGTGGACCGGCAGCAGCTCGACGGCGGTGACGCCGAGGCTCGTCAGGTGCTCGACGGCGGCGGGGTGGGCGAGCCCGGCGAAGGTGCCGCGCAGCTCGGGCGGGATGCCGGGGTGGCGCCTGGTGAAGCCGCGCACGTGCAGCTCGTAGATGACCGAGTCGGCCCAGGGGGTGTCGGGGCGGCGGTCGTCGGCCCAGGTGTCCTGGTCGTGGACGACGACGCCCTTGGGCAGATACGCCGCCGAGTCGCGCTCGTCGCGGACGGTGTCGGCCAGCTCCTGACGGGGCCAGTCGCGGACGTGGCCGTAGAGCTCGGCGGGGATCTCCCGGCCGCCGCCGATGTGGCCGTCCACGGCGCGGGCGTAGGGGTCCAGCAGGAGCTTGGCGGGGTTCCAGCGTGCGCCGGACGCCGGGTCCCAGCGGCCGTGGACGCGGTAGCCGTAGCGCTGTCCAGGGCGTACGCCGGGCAGGAAGCCGTGCCAGATCTCGTGGGTCAGCTCGGCGAGCGGGCAGCGGGTCTCGCGCTCGACGCCGCCGGCCTCGCCGGCATCGTCGAAGTCGAAGAGGCACAGCTCGACGGCGTCGGCGCCGCCCGCCCAGAGCGCGAAGTTGGTGCCCTCGGTGCCATCGGGGCCCTCGGTCGCGGTGAGGAAGCGGGCGCCCAGCGGCTGGGGGCGGCCGGGCCAGATCTCGCGCGCCGACCCGCGCCCGGGTGCCGGTGCCTGGGCCACCTCGCGTCTCCCGTCTGTCGTCCCGTGTCTTCCCATCCCTCCGCCCAACGATCCTCGCGGAGTTATGCCACGTATGAGTGGATTAAGGATTTTGCCATGGCCAGGGCCTTACCTGGCGGATGCGCCCGGTGCCACCCGCGATCGAACGGTGACAAATCCGGGGCCCGAGGGTAAACACCCTGTGATTACCTGTCCGTGCGCGGCCACGGGACGGCCGATGCGGGGAACGGCGGATGCGGGGAGGGGTCATGGGTCGGGCTACCGCGGGGAACGGGGTCGTGGCGGCGCTGCTGGGCGTGCTGCTGCTGGCGGTCACGGCGTGCACCGGGAGCGGCAGGGCGGAGGAGCCCGGCGGCGGCGACCGCGAGGTCAGGCCCCCGGCCCCGGTGGAGATCGCGATCGCGCCGGGCGACGGCGCGAGGGACGTGGCGACCTCGGGCGAGTTGGCGGTCACCGCCGAGGGCGGCACGCTGACCAGCGTCCGGGTCACCGACGGGCGGGGCCGCGAGGTCCCGGGCGAGCTGGCGGGGAACGCCACGCGCTGGGCGCCGAGCGAGCACCTGGCCAACGACGCCCGGTACGAGGTCGAGGCGGTGGGCGAGAACGCGGCGGGCGAGGAGCGGAGCCGGACGGCGAGCTTCCGCACGGTGGCCGCCGAGGCGACGTTCGGCACCACGTGGAACGTCAACGACGGCCAGGAGGTCGGCGTGGGCATGATCCTGTCGCTGACCTTCGACACCCCGATCGAGCACACCGGCGCCGTGGCGGACGCGGTGGGGATCACCACCGAGCCCGAGGTCGACGTGCGGGGGCACTGGTTCGGGGAGCAGCGGCTGGACTTCCGGCCCGAGGAGTACTGGGCGCCGGGCACGGAGGTGAGCGTGAGCCTCCGGCTGCGGGGCGTGGAGGGCGCCGACGGGGTGTACGGCACGCTGCGCGAGAACCTGAGCTTCACGGTGGGGCGCAGCCAGGTCAGCACGGTGGACGCCGAGGCGCTGACGATGAAGGTGGTGCGGGACGGCGAGACGCGGCGGACCATCCCCGTCACCACGGGCGCGCCCGGCTACGAGACCTGGAACGGCCGGATGGTCATCACCGAGAAGCACGTCGAGACCCGGATGAACGGCGACACGGTGGGCTACCCGGGTGAGTACGACATCATGGACGTGCCGCACGCCATGCGGCTGAGCACCTCGGGCACCTTCATCCACGGCAACTACTGGGCGTCCGGCGCCTTCGGGAGCTACAACGCGAGCCACGGCTGCATCGGCCTGGAGGACGTGCAGGGGGCATATGACGACTCGACGCCGGCCGCGTGGTTCTACGACCACTCGCTCATCGGCGACGTGGTCGAGGTCGTCAACTCCAACGACGCCGTCATCGCTCCCGACAACGGCCTCAGCGGATGGAACATGAACTGGGGCGAGTGGTAGCCACTTGCCAGGGGCATGTGTGCGCCGCCACGCGGGGACCACGTAGCCCTTACGGGCCTGTTACCGCGGAACGGCCACAGGATTGGCATATGCGCGCGATGATGGGGGCCATGTCAGTAGCGGCGTCCGTTGTGTCACAGACCCCGATACCGACCCCGGTGCGGAGCGAACGGATCGAACGGTTCGAAGAGGCCGGAGTGACCGGACAGCAGCCGGGGAGCGCGGTGGATCTCACGCACGATCCGTGGGTGGGCGAGGTGCGGCTGGTGTCCCGTCCGGAGTCCGCGGGGGCGGCCAGGCGGCTGACGCGCCTTCAGCTTCAGACGCGCTGGCTGCTCGGCCCGCAGCTCACGGAGGACGCCGTGCTGCTGGTCTCCGAGCTCGTCGGCAACGCCGTCAAGCACACCGGCGCGGAGGTCTTCGGCCTGCGGATCCGCCGACGCCGCGGCTGGCTGCGGATCGAGGTCCGCGACCCGTCGCGGGCGCTGCCGTGCCACCTGCCGGTGCGCGAGTTCGACGTCAGCGGGCGGGGCCTGTGGCTGGTCGACAGGCTCGCCGACCGCTGGGGCGTCGACCTGCTGCCCCACGGCAAGTGCACCTGGTTCGAACTCCGGCTCGCCAGGCCCTGACGTCGGGTCGCTCTCCCCGCCCGTCCCAGCCACGCCTGGGTGGGCGGGGGTGCGGGCGGCGACGGGACCCGGGGCGGAGCCCGGACCCGCGGCTGAGCTCAGCGCAGCGCCATCGCGCCGCGCCGTGCATTGGCGCGGCGGCGGCGGTCGTTGCACAGCAGGCACTTGCCCCAGCCGGGCGGCAGCGGGTCCTCCTTGTCGCCGTACAGCGGGTCGATCGCGCCGCGCGGATGCTCGCGGCAGCCCGTCGTGCCGGGGCCGTCGCTGAGCGCCAGTGCCGCGCTCAGCGCCCGCCGCAGCGCGTCCACCAGCACCTCGGCCTGCTCCCCGGCCGGCGCCTGGACGTCAAAGGCGATGTCGGAGGCGGTCCGCAGCGCCGTCTGCAGCTCGCGCAGCTCCGCCTGCTGTGTCTGTGCCTGGCTCTGACTCATGCCGGCCAGCGTAGGCGGCCGCACTGACAGGGGACGGCCCGGCCGCCGCCCCCGGCGGTCGGTCCTGGGACGTAGGCCCAAAAACCGGGTGGGCAGTGTCAGTGCCGAACCGTAGGCTCGTTAACGATGTCTGCCACAGCCGAAGCCCCAGCCGCCCCTGTCCGAAAACCCAGTCCTCCCGCCAAGCGATCCGTCGTCCGTTCCCTCCTGAGGCTGTGGCCGTACGTGAGGCCCGTGCGCGCCCGCGTGTTCGGCGCCGCGGGGGTGGCGATCGTCGCCGCCTCCATGGGGCTCGTCATGCCGCTGGTGCTGAAGTGGATCGTCGACGGCCCGGTCGCCGACGGCGACACGGCGGGCGTGTGGCTCGGCGGCGGCGTGCTGCTGGCCGTCGGCGTGGTGGAGGCGCTGCTGTTCGGGCTCAGGCGCTGGCTGGTGGCCCGGCCGCTGACGCGCGTCGAGGCGGACATGCGCGCCGCGCTCTACCGCCACGTGCAGCGGCTGCCGGTCTCCTTCCACGACCGCTGGGCCACCGGCCAGCTGCTCTCGCGCGGCACCGGGGACCTGCAGCTGCTGCGGATGTTCCTGGCCTTCGGCCTGACCTTCCTCATCGTCAACAGCGCCACCATCCTCATCGGCTGCGGCGTGCTGCTGGCCCAGGACTGGACGCTGGGCCTGGTGGTGATCGCGCCCGTGGTGCCGCTGATCGCCCTGTGCGTCGCCTTCGAGGCGCGGTACTCGGTGGCCGCCCGCCGCGCCCAGGACCAGATGGGTGACCTCACCACCGTGGTGGAGGAATCGATCCTCGGCATCCGGGTGATCAAGGGCTTCGGCCGGCACCGCAGCCAGGCCAGGGCGTTCCACGCGCTCTCCGAGCGGCTGCGCACCACCGAGCTGCGCAAGGCGAAGCTGCTGGCCAGCATCTGGATGGTCATCCTCAGCCTGCCCGAGCTGTTCCTCGGCACCGCGCTGGTGATCGGCGTGACCCAGGTCGCCGACGGCGAGCTGACCGCCGGCACCCTCGTCGCCTTCATGACCACCGCCATGGCGCTGCGCTGGCCGGTGGAGTCGATCGGCTTCCTGCTGGCCCTCACCAACGAGGCGGCCACCGCGACCAACCGTTTCTTCGAGGTGATGGACACCCAGATACCCCCGGAGCCGGAGCCGGAGCCGACGGCGGCGCCCGCCGCGTCCGGCGCCCCGGGCCAGGACGGCGGCATCCGCTTCGAGAACGTCGTCTTCCGCTACCCCGACGGCCCGCCCGACGCGCGGCCGGTCCTGCGCGGCATCGACCTGCACATCAGGCCCGGCGAGACCATGGCGCTGGTCGGCGGCACCGGCAGCGGCAAGACCACCCTCATCAACCTCGTCCCCCGGCTGTACGAGGTGACCTCGGGCCGGATCACCCTGGACGGCACCGACATCGCCTCACTCCCCCGCGAGCGGGTGCGCGAGCTGGTGGCGGTCGCCTTCGAGGAGCCGACCCTGTTCTCGGCCACGGTCCGGGAGAACATCGCGATGGGCGGGGACGGCGACCTTCGGCGCGCGCTGCGGGTCAGCCAGGCCGAGAGCTTCGTCGACGCCCTGCCGCAGGGCGCGGAGACGGAGGTCGGCGAGCAGGGCCTGAGCCTGTCCGGCGGGCAGCGGCAGCGCCTCGCGCTGGCCCGGGCCGTCGTCGGGCGGCCGCCGTTCCTGGTGCTGGACGACCCGCTCTCCGCCCTCGACGTGCACACCGAGGCGCGGGTGGAGGCGGCGTTGCGCGAGGTGCTGGCCGACACCACGGCGCTGGTCGTCGCCCACCGCCCGTCCACGGTGCAACTCGCCGACCGCGTCGCGCTGCTCTCCGGGGGCCGGGTCGCCGCCGTCGGCACCCACACCGAGCTGCTGCACGCCAACGCCGAGTACCGCCACCTGATGACGGGCGAGCCGGCCGGCGAGCCCGCGCCGCCCTCCGGCCCCGGCGGCCCACCGGACCGCCCTGACCAGACCGACCAGCCCGACCAGCCCGACCGCCGCGAGCCGAGCGAGGTCAGCGCCCGATGACGACCGGCACGAGCACCACTCCCCCGACCACGGCCGAGCGCGAGCCCGAGGACGACCTGCCGCTCGTCCCCCGGGAGCCCGATCCCTTCGACGCCGACCGGCTGCCCGCGCCGAAGGGCGCCTCGCGCCGCCTGCTCGGCGCGCTGCTGCGCCCGCACCGCGCCCGTGTCGCGGGCGCGGTGGCGCTGCTGCTGACGCAGCAGGCGGCGGTGCAGGCGGTCCCGCTGCTGGTGGCGTACGCCATCGACACCGGCGTGCCCGCCGTCCGCGACGACAACAACGGGCCGCTGATCGCCATTGCCGTGGCGTACCTGGTCTGCGCCCTGGCCGGCGGCGTGCTGCAGTACGTCTTCGTGCGGGCCTCCGCGCGGATCAACCAGAGCATCCTGCTGGAGCTGCGCGGCCGGATCTACCGTCACGCCCAGGCGCTGAGCCTGGACTTCCACGACCGGTACACCTCCGGCAGGCTGATCTCCCGCTCCACCAGCGACGTGCTCTCGCTGCGCGAGCTCCTCGACGAGGGCCTGCAGGACATGCTGATGATGCTCGTGTCGGTGGTCTACATCGGCTCGCTGCTGTTCTACCTCGACGTCGGCGTGGGCGTCGCCGCGCTGCTGTCGTTCATCCCGATCTGGCTGCTGGTGCGCAACTACCGCCGCCGCTCCGCCGCGCGGTTCAGCAGGCGGTCCACGGCGATGGCGCGGGTCATCGTGAAGTTCTCCGAGACGCTGGGCGGCATCCGCCCGGTGCAGGCGTTCCGCCGCGAGCAGGCCAACGACGACGCCTTCGACGAGCTCAACCGGCGCCACGAGCGGGTCAACGGCGACACCATCCTGGAGCTGGGGCGCTTCGTGGTGCTCTCCCGGCTGATCGCCTCCGTCGCCGTCGCCGCGATCGTGCTGTGGGGCGCCCACCGGGTGACCTCCGGCGAGATGGAGCTGGGCGCGCTGGCGGCCGGGGCGCTGTACATCCGGCGGCTGTACGACCCGATCGACCGGTTCGCGATGATCCTCAACGGCTACCAGTCGGCCACCGCCTCGCTGGAGAAGATCGCAGGGCTGCTCTCCCAGCGGCCCGACGTGCCCGAGCCGGAGCGGCCGGTCGAGCTGCCGCGCCGGCCCGACGGCCGGCCGGGCCGGGAGGTCGTCTTCGATGAGGTGGCGTTCTCCTACCGCACCGGCGGGGAGGTGCTGCCGCGCTTCTCGCTGCGGCTGGCCGCCGGGGAGACCACCGCGCTGGTCGGGGCGACGGGAGCGGGGAAGTCGACGCTGGCCAAGCTGCTGGCCCGGTTCTACGACCCGAGCGAGGGGCGGGTGCTGCTGGACGGCACCGACCTGCGCGAGCTCACGATGGCGGAGCTGCGGCGCGGCGTGGTGATGGTGACTCAGGAGGCGTTCCTCTTCTCCGGCACCATCGCGGAGAACATCGCGATCGGCAGACCGGAGGCGAGCCGGGAGGAGATCGAGCAGGCCGCGCAGGCGATCGGCGCGCACGACTTCATCGTCTCGCTGCCCGACGGGTACGACACGGACGTCCGCAAGCGCGGCAGCCGCATCTCGGCCGGGCAGCGGCAGCTCGTGGCGTTCGCCCGGGTGCTGCTGGCCGACCCGGCGGTGGTGATCCTGGACGAGGCGACGTCCTCGCTCGACATCCCCGGCGAGAAGGCGGTGCAGCACGCCATGGAGACGGTGCTGCGCGAGCGGACGGCGGTGGTGATCGCGCACCGCCTGTCGACGGTGGAGATCGCGGACCGCGTGCTGGTGATGGAGGGCGGGCGGATCGTGGAGGACGGCACGCCGGCGGAGCTGATCGGCGGCACGGGCCGCTTCGCCGATCTGCACCGGGCGTGGCGGGACAGCCTCGCGTAGCGGGGGCCGGCGGGTGAGGCTCCGTCGTCAGGTGCTCCACCCGGGGCGGAGCCGTCCGTCGTATCAGCGTGGCAGCGCCTGGAGGCCGAGTTCGGCGCGGTGCGAGAGGTGGGGGTGGGCGGGGAGGATGCGGACGGTGTAGCCGAAGGGGCCGGGGCGGTGGAGCGTCAGCTCGCCGTGGTAGGTCCAGCGGCCGTCGAGATCGGGGCCGCCCTGCTGCTTCAGCGTCACGTACCCGGGGTCGGCCAGCGTGTCGTCGCCGTCCACCCGGCCGGTGACGGCCTGCACCTCGACGGCCGAGGGGTCGAGGTCGCCGAGGCGGACGCGGGCCCGCAGCGTCACCGTGCCGCCGAGCGTCGGCGGCTCGTCCCCGTGCTCCACCTCCTCCACCGCCACCCGCTGCCACTCCTGTCGCACCCGCGCCGCGAAGGAGGCCAGCTCCCCCGCCGCCTCGGCGCTCAGCGCGCGGTGCGCGGCGGCGGCGGGGGCGTAGAAGCCGGTGATGTACTCCCGCAGCATCCGGTCCGCCGGCACGCGCGGCCCCAGCCGGTCGAGGGTGGCGCGGACCATCTCCAGCCAGCGCACCGGCAGGCCGCCCGCGCCGCGCTCGTAGAAGCACGGCACGACCTGCTCCTCCAGCACGGCGTAGAGCGCGGCGGCCTCGATCGCGTCGCGCCGCTCGGGCTCGGCGGCGGCCAGCCCGTCGGCCGAGGGGATCTCCCATCCGAAGTCGGGGTCGAACCACTCGTCCCACCAGCCGTCGCGCACCGAGAGGTTGAGGCAGCCGTTGAGCGCGGCCTTCATCCCGGAGGTGCCGCACGCCTCCAGCGGGCGCAGCGGGTTGTTGAGCCACACGTCGCAGCCGGCGTACAGCGTGCGGGCCATGGCCATGCCGTAGTCGGGCAGGAAGACGACGCGGTGGCGCACGGCCGGGTCGTCGGCGAAGCGGACCAGCTCCTGGATCAGCCGCTTGCCGTCGTCGTCGGCGGGGTGCGCCTTGCCCGCGACCACGATCTGCACGGGGCGTTCGGGGTGAAGCAGCAGCGCCCGCAGCCGCTCGGGGTCGCGCAGCATCAGCGTGAGCCGCTTGTAGGAGGGCACGCGCCGGGCGAAGCCGACGGTCAGGACGTCCGGGTCGAACACGTCGGCGACCCAGCCGAGCTCGGCCGCCGCGGCACCGCGCTGCCGCCAGGCCTGGCGCAGCCGGGCGCGCACGTCGTGGACGAGCTGCTCGCGCAGGGCCCGGCGCAGCTCCCACAGCTCGGCGTCGGCGAGCCGCCGCCCGGCGTTCCTCGCCCGCTGCACCGGCTCGGCCGTCCAGGTGGGGGCGTGAACGCCGTTGGTGACGGCGCCGATGGGCACCTCGGCGGCGTCGAAGCCGGGCCAGAGCGGGGCGAACATCTCGCGGCTGACCCGGCCGTGGAGGGTGGAGACGCCGTTGGCCCGCTGCGCGGTGCGCAGGCCGAGGACCGCCATGTTGAAGAAGTCTCCGTCTTCGGCCTTCTCGGGCTCGCGGCCCAGCGCCAGCAGCTCCCCCGTGTCCAGGTCCGCGAACTCCGCGCCGAGGTGGCGGGCGACCAGCTCCTCCGTGAAGCGGTCGATGCCCGCCGGGACCGGCGTGTGCGTGGTGAAGACGGTGCCCGCGCGCACCACCCGCAGCGCGGCGTCGAAGCCGATGCCCGCCTCCTCGCCCAGCTCGCGGATGCGCTCGGGCCCGAGGAAGCCGGCGTGGCCCTCGTTCATGTGGAAGACCTCGGGCCGCGGGTGCCCGGTGATGCGGCAGAACGCCCGCACCGCGCGGACGCCGCCGATGCCGAGCAGCAGCTCCTGCAGCAGCCGGTGCTCGCTGCCGCCGCCGTAGAGCCGGTCGGTGATCTCGCGCTCGGCGGGGCCGTTGGCCGCCACGGCGGAGTCCAGGAGCAGCAGCGGCACGCGGCCCACCCGCACCTGCCACACCTGGGCGGCCAGGGTCCGGTCGTCGCCGGGGAGTGTGAGGCGCACCCGCACCGGCGTGCCGTCCGCCTCGGTGAGCGGGGTCAGCGGCAGCTCGTGCGGGGCGAGCTCGGGGTAGTGCTCCTGCTGCCAGCCGTCGGACGTCAGGCTCTGCCGGAAGTAGCCGTGCCGGTAGAGCAGGCCTACGCCGATGAGCGGGACGCCGAGGTCGCTGCCGGACTTCAGGTGGTCGCCGGCGAGGATGCCGAGGCCCCCCGAGTACTGCGGCAGGGCGGGGGTGATCCCGAACTCCGGGGAGAAGTACGCGATGGCGCGCGGCAGTTCGCCGCCGGTCTGGGCGTCGGCCCGCTGGTACCAGCGCGGCTCGGTGAGGTACTCGTGCAGCTCCTCGGCGGCGAGTCCGAGGCGCCGCAGGAAGCGGCGGTCGGCGGCGAGCTCGGCCAGCCGCCCGGAGGAGACCAGGCCGAGCAGCCGCACGGGGTCCCCGCCGGCGGCCTGCCAGCGCTCGGGGTCCACGGACGTCAGCAGCTCGCGGGTGTCGGGGTGCCAGGACCAGCGCAGGTTCAGCGCCAGCTCCCCGAGGGGGTGGAGCGGCTCGGGGAGGACGGGGCGTACGGAGAAGCGTCGGATGGCCTTCACGCCTCGACCGTAGCCGTGGCGTGCGGGCCATCCGCGGCGGCGACGGGCGGGCCGTCGCCCTAAGCCCCCCGATCGGAGGATGCCGGGGGGAGGTCGGACGACGGGCCAGACCGACGGGCCAGACGGACGGGTCAGACGACGGGCAGCTCCTTGGCGGCGGTCTTCTCCGCCGGGGTGCCGGAGTCGCGGAGGAGCTGCGGGGCCAGCTCGCGGTTGGGCCGCAGGGTGCCGTCGGCGATCTCGGCGGCGTAGTGGCAGGCCACCTTGTGGCCGTCGCCGACGTCGGCCAGGGCGGGGCGTTCGGTTGCGCAGCGCTCGGGCTGCCGCCACGGGCAGCGGGTGTGGAAGCGGCAGCCGGCGGGCGGGTTGGCCGGGGAGGGCAGGTCGCCGCTGAGGAGGATGCGTTCGCGCCCGTCCTCGACGTCCGGGTCGGGCACCGGCACGGCCGACATCAGCGCCCTGGTGTACGGGTGGCGGGGCTCGGCGTAGAGCGCGTCGCTGTCCGCCTCCTCGACGAGGGCGCCGAGGTACATGACGCCGATGCGGTCGGAGATGTGCCGGACCACGGCCAGGTCGTGGGCGATGACGAGGTAGGTGAGGCCCATGAGCTGCTGGAGCTCTTCGAGGAGGTTGAGGACCTGGGCCTGGATGGAGACGTCGAGGGCGGAGACCGGCTCGTCGCAGATGATGAGGTCGGGGTCGAGCACGAGGGCGCGGGCGATGCCGATGCGCTGGCGCTGGCCGCCGGAGAACTCGTGCGGGTAGCGGGACAGGGCGCCGGTGGGCAGCCCGACGCGGTCGAGGATCTCGGTGATCCGGGCGCGGCGCTCGGTGCGGTCGGCGCCGATGCCGTGGGCGGCCATGCCCTCGGCCAGGATCGACTCGATGTTCTGGCGGGGGTTGAGGCTGCCGAGAGGGTCCTGGAAGACCATCTGCAGCCGGCGGCGGGCGCGGCGCATCTCCTCGCCGGGCAGCGCGGCCAGGTCGGTGCCGTCGAAGACGACGCTGCCGCTGGTGATGTCGACCAGCCGCAGCACGGCCCGGCCGAGGGTGGTCTTGCCGCAGCCGGACTCGCCGACGAGGCCGTAGGTCTGCCCGGCCTCGACGGTGAGGGATACGCCGTCGACGGCGTAGACGTGACCGATGGTCCGGTCGAAGAGGATGCCGCGCTTGACGGGGAAGTGGACCTTCACGTCGTCGAGTTCGAGCAGGCTCATGCGGATGCCTCCGTGTCTTCCGGTGCGGGGTCGCCTGCGGCGGGCTCGCGGGACGCGGCGCCGGGCGCCGCGCCGGCCTCGTCGGCCGGGCCGCCGGTCGTGGCCTCCACGTCGTGGACGGGCCCGGTGGGCACCGCACCCGCTGACGGGCCGCCAGCCGCGTCGGCCCCAGTGGCCGAGCCACCTGCCGTAGCCCTCAGGTCTCCCTCGGGCCCGGTGTCGGGCGACGCCTCGGCCGACGCACCGTCGGAAGCCGTTGCCGCGGCGGCCGGGCCTTGCGCCGTGGCCTCCGCGCCGTCAGCGGAGTCGGCCTCGGCGGGCGGGCCGGAGGCCGCGGCCTTCGCAGCTTCCTCGGACTCGGCGCCGGGCGCCGCCTCGGGCAAACCCTCGCCGGAGGCTGCCCCGGCCGACACACCGCCAGCGGTGGGAAGCTCGGTGGCCGGGCCGCCCCCTGTGGTCGCCGCGTCCTGCGCGGACTCAGTGGGCGTGGCCTCCGACGAGCTCTCGCCGGGCGCCGCGTCGGCTGACGGGTCGCCAGCGGCCTCGGCCGCAGCGGCCGGGCCTTCCGCCGTGGCCTCCGCACCGTCGTGGTCGGTGCCGGGCGGTGCGGCGTCCGGCCTCGGGAGGACCGGGTTGACGCAGCGCACCTGGTGGTCGGGGCCGAGGCCCGGGGCGGGGGCCAGTTCCGGGGTGCCCTCGAGGCATTCGAGCGTGTAGAAGTCGCAGCGCGGGGCGAAGGCGCAGCCGTCGGTCCAGTCGATGGTGTCGTTGATGGAGCCGCGCACCGGATTCAGGGGCTCGCCGCGTGGGGCGTCCAGGCGGGGGATGGAGCCGAGCAGGCCGTGGGCGTAGGGGTGGGCGGCGGAGGCGAAGAGCGGGCGGCGGGCGGCGGATTCGACGACCTTGCCGGCGTAGAGGACATTGACGCGGTCGCACAGGCCGGCGACCACGCCCAGGTCGTGGGTGATCATCAGCAGGGCCGTGCCCTGCTGGTCGACGAGTTCCTTCAGCAGTTCCAGGATCTGCGCCTGGATCGTGACGTCCAGCGCCGTCGTCGGCTCGTCGGCGATGAGCAGGCGCGGCGCGCAGGCCACCGCCATCGCGATGAGGGCGCGCTGCCGCATGCCGCCGGAGAGCTGGTGCGGGTACTCCTTCAGCCGCCGCGTCGGGTCGGGTATGCCGACGCGGTCCAGCAGCGTGGCGGCCTCCTTGCGGGCGGCCGAGCCGCGCAGACCCCGGTGGCGGGCGAGGATCTCGGTGACCTGGACGCCGATGGGGACGACGGGGTTGAGGGAGGACAGCGGGTCCTGGAAGATCATCGCGAGCTGCGTGCCGCGCAGCTCGCGCATGGCGGAGGGGCGCAGGCCGAGCAGGTCGGTGCCGTCGAAGTCGGCCCGGCCGCCGACGCGCACGCCCTTCCTTGGCAGCAGGCCCATCAGCGCGAGCGAGGTGACGCTCTTGCCGCAGCCGGACTCGCCGACGAGGCCGGTGACCTCGCCCTCGTCGATGGTGAAGGAGACGCCCGAGACGGCCGGCATGTCCTGGCCCGCGAAGGTGACGGACAGCTCGTCCACGGAAAGCAGGGTCATGTCATCGGCTCCGGAGTTTCGGGTCGAGTGCCTCCCGCATGGCCTCGCCCAGCAGGGTGAAGCCGAGGGCGGTGATGATGATCCCGATGGCGGGATAGACGGCCAGCATGGGCGCCTGGCTGAAGTCCTCCTGTGCCTTGGCCAGCATGACGCCCCACTCGGGCGTGGAGGCGTCGGGGTTGCCCAGGCCCAGGTAGGACAGGGCGGCGGCCTCGATGATGGCGGTGGCCAGGGCGAGGGTGGACTGCACGATCACCGGGCCGAGGGAGTTGGGCAGCACGTGGGCGAGCACGATGCGGCGGCGGCGTACGCCCAGGGCGCGCGCGGCCAGCACGTAGTCGGCGTTGGCCTGGGCGAGCATGGAGCCGCGCAGCAGCCGGGCGAAGATGGGGATCTGCACCACGCCGACCGCGATCATGACGGTGGTCAGGCTCTGGCCCATGACGGCGGCGATGCTGACGGCCAGCAGCAGCGAGGGCAGCGCCAGCGTGATGTCGATGAAGCGCATCAGCGCGGTGTCGATCCGCCGGCCGACCGTGCCGCCGAAGGAGAGGGCGGCGCCGGACAGGCCGCCGATGACGACGCCGACGGCGAAGCCGATGAGGGTGGAGACGACGCCGACGAGCAGCGTCTGCCGGGCGCCGACCAGCAGCCGCGACAGCTCGTCGCGGCCGAGGTGGTCGAGGCCCAGCCAGTTGTCGGCGCGGGGGCCGACGAAAATGCCCCGGTTGCTGAAGACCTCGTCGCGCCAGGTCTGGTCGGTCGGGTCGTAGGGGGCGAGCCAGGGCCCGACGATGGCCACGAGGACGAACGCGGCCATGATGGCGGCGCCGACGATGGCCATCTTGCTGCCGCGCAGGCGGCGCAGCGTCTCCACCCACAGGCTGCCGCCGGCGGCGTGTTCGCGTTGCGCGGTGAGCTCGGCGAG
The DNA here is from genome assembly GCF_052246635.1 of Streptomyces sp. 6N223. Lineage (NCBI taxonomy): Bacteria > Bacillati > Actinomycetota > Actinomycetes > Kitasatosporales > Streptomycetaceae > Streptomyces > Streptomyces sp. 6N223. The sequence goes on from NZ_JBQQCA010000017.1 coordinate 51,785, forward strand.
CCGGTCGATCTTGGAGACCTTCTTCACGGCCGTGGCCATCAGTGCACCCTCACCCTCGGGTCGATGATGCTGTAGGCGATGTCGACCAGCAGGTTGATCAGCACGTAGGTGAGGGCGATGAAGAGGATGAAGCCCATCAGCACGGGATAGTCGCGTTGGTCGATGGCGGTCTTGATGAAGTTCCCGATGCCGCCGAACTCGAAGACGGACTCGGTCAGCACGGCGCCCGACAGCAGGCTGCCGGTGAGCAGGCCGATGGTGGTGATGACGGGCAGCAGCGCGTTGCGCAGCACGTGCCGGGTGCGGACCACCTGCTGGCTGAGGCCCTTGGACTCGGCGGTGCGCACGTAGTCCTCGCCCAGCACCTCGAGGACGCTGGCGCGGGTCATGCGGACGATGACGGCCAGCGGGATGGAGGCGAGGGCGGCGCCGGGCAGGATCAGGTGCTCGATGGCGTCCCAGGAGGCGTCCCACTCGCGGGTGAGGAGGCCGTCGAGGACGTAGAAGCCGGTCACCTCGGTGGCGTCGAGGCCGGTGGTCTGGCGGCCGAAGGTGGGCAGCCAGCCCAGCTCGACGGCGAAGACCTGCTTGAGGAGGAAGGCGAGGAAGAAGACGGGGATGCAGATGCCGACGAGGGAGCCGGAGACGGCGGTGACGTCGAGCCAGCTGCCGCGGCGGCGGGCGGCGAAGTAGCCGAGCGGGATGCCGACGACGACCGCGAACAGCATGGCGGTCAGGCCCAGCTCCATGGTGGCGGGGTAGCGCTGGGTGAACTCCTCCCACACGGGCCGGCCGGTCTGCGAGGAGGTGCCGAGGTCGAGCTGGAGCAGCTCCTTCACGTAGGTGAGGTACTGCTGCCACAGCGGGTCGTTGAGGCCGAGGGCCTCCTCGATGCGCCGCCGGTCCGCCTCGGTGGCGTGCTCGCCGAGCATGGCGGCGACGGGGCCGCCGGGGAGCTGGTGCACCCAGATGAAGAGGAGCACCGACAGGCCGACCAGCGTGGGTATGAGCTGGAGAAGCCTGCGGATGATGAGACGCAACACCTTGGGTGGTCGCCCCTTTCTTCGGTCGTGCGCCGGTCAGGTGTCCGCCCGGCCACATCGGTGGTGTGGCCGGGCGGACGAGGCCATGTCGCTGTGAATCCCTCTGTGTCCCTGCTCGCTCAGGCGCCTACTTGAACGACACCTCGGCGAAGTTCTCCTGTGTGAGGGGAGAGACCTCCGGCGGGTTGACGTTGTCGGCGAAGGCGATGGACGGCGGGGAGCTGGAGATCGGGATGCCCGGCAGGAAGTCCATGACCATCTCGTTGATGTCCTGGTAGAGGCCGACCCGGGTCTCGACGTCGCCCTCGGTCTCGGCCTGCCCCATCAGGTCGAAGAGCTCCTGGTTCCTGAAGCCCCACTCCTCGGAGTAGCCGTTGAACCAGGTGCCGAGGAAGTTGAAGGCGTCGTTGAAGTCGCCGGTCCAGCCCAGCAGTCGCAGTTCGCAGCCGCCGGCCTCGGCGGTGTCGACGTACGTCGGGTTCCACACCATGGGCTTGGGCTCGACGGTGATGCCGACCCCCTCGAGGTCCTCCTTCAGCCGCTCGAAGATGTCCTCGGGGTTGGGCATGTACGGGCGGGTCACCTCGGTCGGGTAGCAGAACTCCACCGTCAGGTTCTCCTGGCCCGCGTCGGCCAGCAGGTCCTGGGCCTTGCCGGGGTCGTGGGCGTAGGTGGTGACGTCCTCGGAGTAGCCCTCGATGGTGTCGGGGATGAACTGCGTGGCGACCACGCCACCCTCGGGCAGCTGGGTGTCGACGAGGCCCTGCCGGTCCATGGCGTGCGCGATGGCCTGGCGGACGTGGATGTCCTCGAGCGCCGGGTTCGCCTCCTGCGTGAAGCCGAGGTAGAGGATGTTGAAGACGTCGCGGACGGGCACCTGGAAGCCCTCGTCCTCCAGGGTCTGCACGTCGCCGGGCGCGACCAGGTCGTAGCCCTGGATGTTGCCTGCCTGAAGCGCCTGGCGGCGGGCGTCCTCCTCGGAGATGGTGCGGAAGACGAGTTCCTCGACGCCGGCCTTCTCGCCCCAGTAGTTGTCGAAGCGCTCCAGGGTGACCTCGCCGTTGCCCTTGTCCCAGCCGGTGATGCGGAACGGGCCGGTGCCGGCGAGGGGGCTGTTGGCGCCGACCTCCTGGCTGTAGTCGGGGTAGCTGATGTTCTCGCCCTCGCCGCTGGCCTGCTGCTGCTGGTAGGCCTCGATGGCCTTGGGCGAGTGGATGGCCAGGGCCTGGAGGGAGAACGCGCCGGGCAGGTTGGCCGACGGGTGCTCGACCTCGATGACGGCGGTCATCGGGTCGGGCGCTTCGCAGCCCACGTAGTTCGGCTCGGGGGCGTCCTCGCTCTCGTTCTCGGCGAATCCACCCATGGTGGCCTGCCAGTAATAGGTCAGCGCCGGGTTCTGGTATGTGCCCTTGAGGTTGAACCAGTGGTCGTAGTTCGCGCAGACGGCCTCGCCGGTGAGTTCCTCGCCATCGTGGAATGTGACGCCATCGCGCAGATGGAATGTCCATTTCGTGCCGGCCGGGTTCTGTTCCCAGGTCTCGGCGAGCCCGCCGACCAGTTCGGTGCCCCCGGATTCGTGCTCCAGCAGGGCCTCGAATGCCTGGCGGGTGACCCGGAAGGTCTCGCCGTCGCTGGCCAGCGACGGGTCGAGCGAGGCGGGGTCGCCCGGGGCGCCGAAGACGAAGGTCTCGGCGTCGCCCGAGGAGTCGTCGTCCCGTTCGCTCTCGGCGCAGCCGGTCAGGATGAGACCGGCGGCGAGGACGGCGGCGAAGAGCCGCGCGGCCTTCGGTCTTGCTATGGGCATCGTCCACCTCAGGGGGTCGGCGGCGGTATGGCGTTTCGGTGAAGGCACATTACTGCGCGCGTAGATAGCTGTGAACCGGGGGCTGAACGGCGATACCGAGCTGAGACTCACAGCCTTGGTAACAGCACTGTGAACCACTCCGGTAAACGGGACAAGGCCGCCGCAATCAGCCCTCTCGTGACGTTCCCCGGCAACTCCCCGGTCACCGCCGTGTTACCGGTCACGTCACCGGCAACTTCCCGGCCGCCTGCGGCAACCAGAAATCACCGGCAACCTCTCGACCCTCTGCGGCAACCCCCTATTGAAACGGTTCACACCCGACCCCCCACGACGAGGAGAGCCGCATGCAACCGTCGCACCGCAAACGAGAGAAGAGGCGAGGCCGCATCCTGCTCGCCGCCGGGCTCGCCGGCGTGCTGAGCACCGGCGGGCTGACGGCGCTGGCGTACGCCAACACCGCCGAGGACCTCTCACGTCCCGCCGCCGAGGGTGCGGCGGGTCCGTACGCCGAGCCCTACCAGATGGACGATCTGGACCGCGGGCTGGTCAGCGTGGGCTCCGAGGACGGCAACCTGGTGAGCTGGCGGCTGCTGGCCACCGACCCGGACGACGTGGCGTTCAACGTCTACCGAGACGGTGAGAAGATCAACGACCGGCCGCTCACCGACCGCACCAACCTCCTCGACGAGGGCGCCCCGGCCGGCGCCGAGTACACCGTCAGCAGCGTCGTGGACGGCGTGGAGACCAAGGACGCCGCGCAGGCGCTGAACATGCCGATGGCCTCGACGGACGTCCCCATCAGCCGGCCGGGCGACAACTACACCGCCAACGACGCCTCCGTCGGCGACCTCAACGGCGACGGCGAGCTGGACATCGTCCTGAAGTGGAACCCGGACGACGCCAAGGACAACTCGCACGAGGGCTACACCAGCAACGTCTACGTGGACGCCTACACCCTCAGCGGCGAGCAGCTGTGGCGCATCGACCTCGGCCACAACATCCGCGCCGGGGCCCACTACACCCAGTTCCAGGTCTTCGACTACGACGGCGACGGCTCGGCCGAGGTCGCCATGAAGACCGCCGACGCCACGGTGGACGGCGAGGGCACCGTCATCGGCGACGCGAACGCCGACTGGCGCAACGGGAGCGGGTACATCCTGGACGGCCCGGAGTTCCTGACGATGTTCGACGGCGCGACCGGCGCGGCCATCGACACCGTGGACTACGTGCCCCCGCGTGGCAACGTCGCCGACTGGGGCGACGACTACGGCAACCGCGTCGACCGCTTCCTGGCGGGCACGGCGTACCTGGACGGCGAGAGCCCCTCGCTGATCATGGCGCGCGGCTACTACACCCGCTCCGTCGTCGCCGCCTGGGACTTCGACGGCACCAACCTCACCGAGCGCTGGGTCTTCGACAGCGACGTGGCCGGCGGCGAGTACGCGGGCCAGGGTTCGCACAGCCTGTCGGTCGGCGACGTGGACGAGGACGGGCGCGACGAGATCGTCTACGGCGCGATGGCCATCGACGACGACGGCGGCCCGCTGTGGAACGCCGGCACCTATCACGGCGACGCGCAGCACCTGGGTGACTTCGACCCGAACGACCCGGGCCTGGAGTACTTCAAGGTCTCCGAGTCCGGCAGCGCGCCGTCCTCCGTCTACATCGACCCCGCCACCGGCGAGATCCTCTGGGAGACCTCACCCTCCGAGGACAACGGCCGCGGCGTGGGCGGCGACATCTGGGCGGACAACCCGGGCGGCGAGTTCTGGTCGGCGAACGACGGCAGCCTGCGCAACGGGGCGGGCGAGGAGATCGGCCGCAAGCCCGACAGCATGAACTTCCTGTCCTGGTGGGACGGCGACACCACGCGGGAGCTGCTGGACGACACCCACATCGACAAGTACGGCCCGGACGGCGACACCCGGCTGCTGACGGGCGAGGGCGTGGTGTCGGGCAACGGCACCAAGGCCACCCCGGCGCTCTCGGCGGACATCCTGGGTGACTGGCGCGAGGAGGTCATCTGGGCCACCTCGGACCACAACGCGCTGCGGATCTACTCCACCGACGACCCGACCGACACCGAGATCCCGGCGCTGATGCAGGACCGGCAGTACCGCACGGGCGTCGCCTGGCAGAACACCGCCTACAACCAGCCGCCGCACCCGGGCTTCTACATCGGCCCGGACATGGCGCAGGTGACGCCGTCGATGCTGAACGGCGTTCCGGCGGGGCGTTGACGCGTTCACGTCACACTTACGCGCCGGTCACATAACCGGTGCACAAGCCGCCGGTTCCGGCTCGCAACCGTCGAGCCGGCCGGCGGCAACATCATGTCGTCGGCACCACCCCGGAAACAGTTCCCACCGCGAAGGAGCATCGCGTGCGATCTGAACATCGCAAAGGAATAGGGAGGCGGGGCCGCCTCCTCGCGGCCGCCGCGTTCGCCGGCGTCCTGGTGGCCGGCGGGGCGACGACCATGGCGAACGGCGCCGAGACCGAGGACTCACCGCAGCCTCTGCAGGAGGTGGTCGAGGAGACCATCGTCATCGAGGAGGACTTCGACGGCGGCGGCGCCACCTACATCCCCGGTGAGGGCCTCGGCGGCGGCGACCAGGACGAGGACCAGTCGGCCGTCTTCGAGGTGAGCAACGGCGCGACGCTGAGCAACCTCACCATCGCCGCGCCCGGGGCGGACGGCATCCACTGCGAGGGCGACTGCACCCTGGAGAACATCACCTGGGAGGACGTCGGCGAGGACGCCGCCACCTTCCGGGGCGGCTCGAACTACGCCGTCATCGGCGGCAGCGCCAACGCGGCCGACGACAAGGTGCTGCAGCACAACGGCGGCGGCACGCTGACCGTCACGGGCTTCACGGCCACCGACTTCGGCACGCTGTACCGCTCCTGCGGCAACTGCGACGAGATGCCGCAGCGCAACGTCGTCATGGACGGCGTGACGGCGAACGCCCCGGCCGACACGATCGTCGGCATCAACGAGAACTACGGCGACACGGCGACGATCACCAACCTCACCGTCACCGGGTCATCGCCGGACGACACCACCGTGTGCCAGCGGTACATCGGCAACGACTCCGGCGACGAGCCGGAGGAGGCCGGCTCCGGTCCCGACGGCACGCACTGCCTGTACGAGGAGTCGGACGTCACCTGGCAGTAGGCCTGCCGCCGGCCGAAGGATTCCTTCCTCCTCTCACCGGCCCCCGCGCCCCCCGGCGCGGGGGCCGGTTTTCGTGTTCACGCGCTCTGTACAGACCCCTGACACGGCGGGGAGATGCTGAAGGCCGACGCCGGACCACCCCCGAGTGACCCGCGGGCCACCCGCCCACACGGGTGAACGCGCCCCGGAGCTGCCACGCCCCAAACCAGCCCCATCACCGCCAAACCGCTACAAAGGACGAGACCCACGCCCGTCACCCCCCGAGCCCACCCAGGTGATCCCCAGATGATCGGTCGCATCCCCGTCCTCGACGTCCAGCCGCGCATCGACTGCGGCCGCCGCCCGGTCAAGGCCGTCCCCGGCGAGACCCTGCTCGTCAGCGCCACCGTCTTCCGCGAGGGCGCCGAGGCGGTGGGGGCCAACGTCGTGCTGCGCGACCCCGCCGGCCGGGGTGGCCCCTGGCTGCCCATGCGCGAGCTGGCCCCCGGCACCGACCGCTGGGGCGCCGAGATCACCCCCGACACCGAGGGCCGCTGGACCTACGCCGTCGAGGCGTGGGGCGACCCGCTCGCCACCTGGCGCGAGCACGCCCGCATCAAGACAGGCGCCGCGCCCGAGTCCGCCGACACCGAACTCACCCTCGCCGAGGGTGCCGAGCTGCTCACCCGCGCCGCCGCCGGCGTACCGCTGCGCGAGCGCCGCAGGACCGTGCTCGCGGCCGCCGACGCCCTGCGCGACCTCGGCCGCCCCGCGCCCGCGCGCCTCGCCGCCGCCCTGGCCCCCGAGGTGACCGCGGTCCTGGCCCGCCACCCGCTGCGGGAGCTGGTCACCGCCTCCCGCCCGCTGCCGCTGCTGGTGGAGCGGGAACGCGCCCTGGTCGGCGCCTGGTACGAGCTGTTCCCCCGCTCCGAGGGCGCCGTGGTACGCCCCGGCTCGCCCCCGGTCTCCGGCACCCTGCGCACCGCCGCCGGGCGGCTGCCCGCCATCGCCGCCATGGGCTTCGACGTCGTCTACCTGCCGCCGGTCCACCCCATCGGCACCTCCTTCCGCAAGGGCGGCAACGGCGCGCTGGAGGCCGGCCCGGACGACGTCGGCTGCCCGTGGGCCATCGGCTCGCCCGACGGCGGCCACGACGCCGTCCACCCCGACCTCGGCACGCTGGAGGACTTCGACGCCTTCGTCTCCGCCACCGCCTCGCACGGCATGGAGGTCGCGCTCGACTTCGCACTCCAGTGCAGCCCCGACCACCCCTGGGTCAAGGAGCACCCCGAGTGGTTCCGCCGGCGCGCCGACGGCTCCGTCGCGTTCGCCGAGAATCCTCCGAAGAAGTACCAGGACATCTATCCGATTTCCTTCGAACACGATTTCCGCGGCCTGGTCGCGGAGACGCTGCGCCTGCTGCGCTTCTGGATGGCGCACGGCGTGCGCGTCTTCCGGGTCGATAATCCGCACACCAAGCCGGTGGTGTTCTGGGAGAAGGTCATCGCCGAGATCAACCGCACCGATCCGGATGTCGTCTTCCTCGCCGAGGCCTTCACCCGCCCCGCGATGATGCGCACGCTCGCCCAGATCGGTTTCCAGCAGTCCTACACATACTTCACCTGGCGCACCACCAAGGACGAGCTGACCGAATACCTCACCGAGCTCAGCGGCCCGGCAGCGGCGTATATGCGCCCGAACCTCTTCGTCAACACCCCGGATATCCTCCACGCCTATCTCCAGGAAGGGGGGCGGGCGGCATTCGAAACGCGCGCTGTGCTGGCCGCGACGCTCTCCCCCAGCTGGGGAATGTACGCCGGATACGAGCTGTGCGAGGCGAAGGCGGCGGCGCCCGGCAGCGAGGAGTACGCCGATTCCGAGAAGTATCAGCTCCGCCCCCGCGACTGGGCCGCGGCCGACCGCACGGGCCGCAGCATCACCCCGCTCATCACCCGCCTCAACGAACTGCGCCGCCGGCACCCCGCCCTGCGACGCCTGCGCAACCTGAGCTTTCACCGCACCGACAACGAGCACATCCTGGCGTACTCCAAGCGCGTTAGGACACCTCAAGCCGACTGCGTTCTCACCGTGATCAATCTCGATCCTTCGCATACGCACGAGGCCACGGTGTCGTTGAATATGTCGGAACTTGAAGGGTGCGGCCTGTCCCCTGCTCAGGAAGCCGGTGCCGAGCCCTTCCCGGTGCGTGACGAGCTCACCGGAGAAACCTACTACTGGGGCAGGGACAACTACGTGCGGCTGGAGCCGGGACGCCCAGGCGCACTCGCCTCTTCGGCGCACGTCTTTTCCCTGCGACCCGCCTCACAGACCGGAGGGTCACCCAACAGATGAGCGTCAATGAGCCGGTCCCCGACACATTCGAGGACACGCCAGCCCGCGAACGCGATCCCGAGTGGTTCAAACGCGCGGTCTTCTACGAGGTTCTCGTCCGCTCCTTCATGGACAGCAACGGCGACGGAATCGGCGACCTGAAAGGACTCACCGCGAAACTGGACTATCTGCAGTGGCTCGGGGTCGACTGCCTCTGGCTGCCGCCGTTCTTCAAGTCGCCGCTGCGGGATGGCGGCTACGACGTGTCGGACTACGCCGACGTGCTGCCCGAGTTCGGGAACCTGGCGGACTTCGTGGAGTTCGTCGACGCCGCGCACCAGCGCGGCATGCGCGTCATCATCGACTTCGTCATGAACCACACCAGCGACCAGCACCGGTGGTTCCAGGAGTCCCGCCGGGACCCCGAAGGCCCCTACGGCGACTACTACATGTGGGCCGACGACGACAAGCAGTACGCCGACGCGCGGATCATCTTCGTCGACACCGAGTCCTCCAACTGGACCTTCGACCCGATCCGCCGCCAGTACTACTTCCACCGCTTCTTCTCCCACCAGCCCGACCTCAACTACGACAACCCCGCCGTGCAGGACGAGATCCTCTCCGCGCTGCGGTTCTGGCTGGACCTGGGCATCGACGGCTTCCGCCTCGACGCCGTCCCCTACCTGTTCGCCGAGGAAGGCACCAACTGCGAAAACCTTCCTGCGACGCACGCGTTCCTCAAGCGCGTCCGCGCCGAGATCGACTCCCACTACCCCGACACCATGCTGCTGGCCGAGGCCAACCAGTGGCCCGAGGACGTCGTCGACTACTTCGGCTCCTACGAGAAGGGCGGCGACGAGTGCCACATGGCGTTCCACTTCCCCGTGATGCCGCGCATCTTCATGGCCGTCCGCCGCGAGTCCCGCTACCCGGTCTCCGAGATCCTCGCCAAGACCCCGATGATCCCTTCCGGCTGCCAGTGGGGCATCTTCCTGCGCAACCACGACGAGCTGACCCTGGAGATGGTCACCGACGAGGAGCGCGACTACATGTACGCGGAGTACGCCAAGGACCCCCGCATGCGCGCCAACATCGGCATCCGGCGGCGCCTGGCCTCGCTCCTGGACAACGACCGCAACCAGATCGAGCTCTTCACCGCTCTGCTCCTCTCCCTCCCCGGCTCGCCGATCCTCTACTACGGCGACGAGATCGGCATGGGCGACAACATCTGGCTCGGCGACCGGGACGCCGTGCGCACCCCCATGCAGTGGACCCCCGACCGCAACTCCGGCTTCTCCACCTGCGACCCCGGCCGGCTGTTCCTGCCGACCATCATGGACCCCATCTACGGCTATCAGGTCACCAACGTCGAGGCGTCGATGGCCTCCCCCGCCTCGCTGCTGCACTGGACCCGCCGCATGATCGAGATCCGCAAGCAGAACGTGGCCTTCGGCCTCGGCTCCTACGCCGAGTTGCCCTCCTCCAACCCGGCGGTCCTCGCCTTCCTCCGCGAGCACGGCGACGACCTGGTCATGTGCGTCAACAACTTCTCCCGCTTCTCCCAGCCGACGGAGCTGGACCTCAGGCCCTGGGAGGGCCGCATTCCCGTCGAGCTGATCGGCGGCGTCCCCTTCCCCCGCATCGGCGAGCTTCCCTACCTGCTGACCCTCGCCGGACACGGCTTCTACTGGTTCCGGCTGCGTAAAGCACCCGAGACATAGGCCACACACAGGCCGCCTAGGATTCCGGGACAGGCTTGCCCCCACACCCCTGGGGGAAGCCTCTCCCACCCCAGCGCACCGCCGCGCACCGCCGCGCACCGCCGCGCACCGCCGCGCACCGCCGCGCACCGCCGCGCACCCGCAGTTGCACCGCAGCACTGCCCAAAGCCCTCCGTTTGCGTGACGGGCCTCACTCTCACGGTTGTTCCTTCACGACACGTCCCGCGCCGCGCCGGACATCCAACGCCGCAATCCGGGACACTTCTTCGCACAATTCTTGTGCCCGGGGAAAGGACGCCATGTCTGACAGCTCCTCACCCCGGACGGCACCCCGTGGCGTCCTCGCGACCGGCTCCCCCCACGGCGCGGCCCTGCTGGACTCCCTCACCCACCTGCTCGCCCGCTGGCTCCCCCGGCAGCGCTGGTTCGCGGGCAAGGGCCGCGCCCTCGGCGGCCTCACCCTCGTCGCCGCCACCGAGCTGCTGCCCTGCGGCACCGGCGGACCCGCCCCGGGCCTGCTCCACCTCCTCGTCCGCACCCGCCCCGACCGCCAGGACGCCCCCGCCGCCCTCGCCACGGGCGACTGCTACCAGCTGCTCCTCGGCGTACGCCCCGTCCTGCCGCCCGCCCTCGCCCCCGCCCTCGTCGGCCGCCCCGTCGACGGCCCGCTGCGCGGCCGCGCCGTCTACGACGCCCTCCACGACCCGCGCCTCGCCGACCTGCTCCTGGAACGCCTGCGTGCCCCCGGCCGCCTCGGCGCCCTCCGCTTCGGCCGCGCCCCCGGCACCGCCATCCCCTCCGGCCTGGCCGCCCGCGTCCTGACCGGCGAGCAGACCAACTCCTCCGTCGTCTACGGCGACAGCCACATCCTCAAGCTCTTCCGCCGCGTCAGCCCCGGCATCAACCCCGATCTGGAGCTGCCCCGCGCCCTCGCCGGGACCGGCTGCGACCGCGTCCCCGCCCCCTCCGCCTGGTTCGAGGCGTCCCCCGGCACCGCCGAGCCGCTGACCCTCGGCGTCCTCCAGCCCTACCTCGCCGGCTCCCGCGACGGCTGGCACCTGGCGTGCACGGCGCTGGGCCGCCGCGCCGACTTCACCGACGCCGCCCGGTCGCTCGGCCGCGCCACCGCCGAGGTCCACACCGCGCTCGCCGCCGCCCTGCCCACCTCCGTGCTGCGCCGCCCCCAGCTGGAGCAGACCGCCACCGCCATGACCGAACGCCTCGCCGAGGCCAGCTCGGCCGTCCCCGCCCTGCGCCCCTACCGCACCGGGCTGCGCCGGGCGTACGAGGACCTGGCCGGCTTCGCACGGCGCGGCCGGCGCTGCGTGGTGCAGCGCCTCCACGGCGACCTGCACCTGGGCCAGGTGCTCCGGGGCCCCGGAGGCCGCTGGTCGCTGATCGACTTCGAGGGCGAGCCCGCCCGCCCCCTCACCGACCGCCGCACGCTCGGCCCGCCCGTGCGCGACATCGCCGGCATGCTGCGTTCCTTCGACTACGCCGCCTGCCAGCACCGCGCGGGCGGCCCCTGGGTCCAGGCGTGGTCCCGCGCCAGCCGCGCCGCCTACGTCGCGGGCTACACCGAGGTCTCCGGCACCGACCCGATGGACCAGATCGAGCTGCTGCGCGCGTACGAGACCGACAAGGCCGTCTACGAGGTGCTCTACGAGGCCCGCCACCGCCCCGCCTGGCTCCACGTCCCCATGGCCGCCATCCGGCGCCTCGCCGCCTCGGAGTGAACGGAGCACCCACCCATGCGCCTCCGCCCGCTGGGCGAACTCGACCTGCATCTCATCGCCGAGGGCCGCCACGAACGCCTCTGGGAGGCGCTCGGCGCCCACCCCTGCGCGAAGGGCACCCGCTTCACGGTCTGGGCCCCGAACGCCCGCGCCGTCGGCGTCGCCGGCGACTTCAACGCCTGGGACCCGGCCGCGCACCCGATGCGGCGACGCCCCCCGGGCGTCTGGGAGGCGTTCGTCCCCGGCGTCGCGCCCGGCGCCCTCTACAAGTTCGCCGTCCGCCACGCCGACGGCGGCCTCGCCCTCCACGCCGACCCGATGGCGCGCCGCACCGAGTGCCCGCCCGCCACCGCGTCCGTGGTCTGGCGCAGCGCGTACGCCTGGGGCGACGCCGAGTGGCTCGCCGCGCGTCGCGGGCGTTCCTGGCACGCCTCCCCCCTCTCCGTCTACGAACTGCACCTCTCCTCCTGGCGCCCCGGCCTCGGCTACCGCGACCTGGCCCGCGAACTTCCGCCCTACGTCCGCGACCTCGGCTTCACCCACGTCGAGCTGATGCCGCCGGCCGAGCACCCCTACGGCCCCTCCTGGGGCTACCAGGTCACCGGCTACTACGCCCCCACCGCCCGCCTGGGCACCCCCGACGACTTCAAGCACCTGATCGACGCCCTCCACCAGGCGGGGATCGGCGTCATCGTCGACTGGGTCCCCGCCCACTTCCCCAAGGACGCCTGGGCCCTGGCCCGCTTCGACGGCACCGCCTGCTACGAGCACCCCGACCCGGCGTGCGCCGAACACCCCGACTGGGGCACCCTCGTCTTCGACCACGCCCGCCGGGAGGTCCGCAACTTCCTCGTCGCCAACGCCCTGTACTGGTGCGAGGAGTACCACATCGACGGCATCCGGGTGGACGCCGTCGCCTCCATGCTCTACCTCGACTACTCGCGCGCCGAGGGCCAGTGGACCCCCAACGCCGACGGCGGCAACGAGAACTGGGACGCGGTCTCCTTCCTCCGCGACCTCAACGCCGCCGTCCACCGCCGCCACCCCGGCGTCCTCACCATCGCCGAGGAGTCCACGGCCTGGGACGGCGTCACGCGCCCGCCGGAGGCCGGCGGCCTGGGCTTCGACTTCAAGTGGAACATGGGCTGGATGCACGACTCGCTCGTCTACCTCGCCCGCGACCCGGTCCACCGCGCCTGGCACCACGACGAGATCACGCACTCCATCTCCTACGCCCACACCGAGCGGTACATCCTCCCCGTCTCCCACGACGAGGTCGTCCACGGCAAGCGCTCGCTCGTCTCCAAGCCGCCCGGCGACTGGTGGCGGCAACGCGCCAGCCACCGGGCGTACGTCGCATTCATGTGGTCCCACCCCGGCAAGCAACTCCTCTTCATGGGCCAGGAGTTCGCCCAGGGCGCGGAGTGGTCCGAGACCGACGGCCCGCAGTGGTGGGTCCTCGACCCGGCCTGGCCCGCGGCCCCCGACCACCGCGGCGTCCTCGCCCTGATCCGCGACCTGAACGCCCGCTACCGCGCCACCCCGGCGTTGTGGGAACGGGACACCGACCCCGACGGCTTCGCCTGGATCACCGCCGACGCCGCCGAGGACAACGTCCTCGCCTTCCTCCGCCACGCCGCCGACGGCCCCCCGCTGCTGGCCGTCAGCAACTTCTCCGCCGTCGTCCGCCATGACTACCGCCTCGGCGCGCCCGCCGGCATCCCCGCCTGGGCGGAGCTCCTGAACACCGACAACACGCGCTACGGCGGCAGCGGCATCACCCATCCCGAGCCGGTGAAGGCCGAGGACATCCCGTGCCACGGCCACGAGGCGAGCATCACCGTGACGCTGCCGCCACTGGCCACGGTGTGGCTGTGCCCGGAACCCTGACGCGCTCCTCGCCCGCGCGGCTCCGGCGGTCCGGCAGTTCCGGCGGCTCGGGCCGTTCCGGCAGCTCGGGCCGCGGCAGTCGGCTGTCCGATGCGTACGGACATGTTCATTCCTCCGAGGAGGAGCGGTAGCGTACGTCCTCATCTCCGCGCACAGCGCAACGAAGCGGACGAAGCAGGTGAGGTCTGCCGTGCCTACGGATCACGCATGCCACGCGGCGGCCCAGGAGGCCGCCCGGGGCATCACCCCGGTCCGGGTGGTGCTGGCTCCTGCCCGCCGCCCGCCCGCGCCCCGCCCGCAGGACGAGGACGTCCCGATCGTCATCCGGCAGTACCTGGACCCGGGCGGCATCTACGCCCACGAGCGGGAGGCGCCCGGGTCCGCCGCCCCGGAGCCGACGAGTACGGCCATGGGCGGGATCGTGCTGGTCACGTTTCTCGACGGGCTCCGCGCCGACCTCACCGGCGTCATCGCCGAGTGGTACGCCGACCTGCTGGTGCGGATACCGCACGCGCTGTCCGTCCCCGCCACCATGGCGCCCGAGCTGGAGCCGCCGGGCGAGCCCAGCGAGTGGGCGGCACTGAGCGAGCTGAAGAAGCTCGGCGAGGAGCTGCTGACGGTCATCGCCCGCGTGCCCCCCAGCGACCGGATGAACCAGCTCAGCTGGCGGCTGTCCCTGGTCGAGGACTCCTTCTCCGGTGCGCTGCGCCGCCTGGACGTCCCCGTCGAGGTGTCCGTCGACAGCGCCGCCGAGGTCGCGAGCGCGGCGGGTTCGCTCTTCGGCATGCAGCGCATCGGCTGATTCCCGGCGGCTGACTCACGGCGGCGGATTCACGGCTTCACAGCGCCTTGCTCCGCACGAGGGCCGAGAGCACGAGTGCGGCCGGCAGCAGGGGAAGCCAGGCCGTCAGGACCCGGTGACCGATGACGGCCGACGTCGCCAGCGCCATGGGCGCGCCGAACGCCGCGAGGGTGAACACCAGCGCCGCGTCCACCGAGCCGATGCCGCCGGGTGCGGGGATGGCGCCGACCGCGGCACCGGCGGCGAGGTACGCCAGGACCATGTGCTGCCAGGCGAGCGGCAGGCCGAGCGAGGCCCCCACACAGGCGAACGCGCTCGCCTGGAACAGCGGGAAGGCGGCCGCCCCGCCCCACAGGGCGAGGACGCGGCTCGGCCGGGTGTGCAGCACCCGCGCGTCGGTCAGGGCGACGCGCAGGAACCCCAGGACCGTGCGGCGTACCGGAGGTATGACCGTCACCGCCAGGACCGCGAGGACGAGACCCCCGATCGCGCCCCCGACGGCCACGACCACCATCCGCTCGTCCAGGGCGGGCATGCCCATCCGCACCGTGCCGGGGAAGGACGCGACGAGCGCGAGGATCAGCACCATCCGCCCGATCGGCTTGACCAGCGAGTACAGCGCGAGCGAGGCGGTGGCCCGCGCCATGGGGATGCCGCGGCCCCGCAGGAGGCGCAGGGTGATGGCGTGGCCGCCGAGACCCGCCGGAACGATGTGGTTCGCGGCACCCGCGGCGACCTGTGAGGCGAGCAGCAGCCGTGGCGGGAGCCGTTCCGGGACGCATCCCTGTCGCATGCAGGAGGCGGCCACCCAGCACAGGGAGTCGAAGACGACCGCGGTCAGCAGCCATCCGGGGCTTGCCGACGGCAGCCGGGCGGCGCCTTCGTACAGCACGCACCAGTTGGCCACCGCCCACACCCCGATCAGCAGGGGCGGGAGCACATACAGCACGCGGCGTGCCTGGCGGGCGGGGAAGGAGAAGGGGAAGACGGAGGCGGGGGCGGGGGCGGGGGCGAGCGGCGTTCGGGGCAGCTCGTTGAGCTCGAGCGGCTGGAGCGGGGACACGGGTACGTCCTTCTGTCACGCCCGAGCGGTGCGGGGCGGACGGGCGGGGAGCCGAGCGGGGACGACAAGAACGTTCCCGTCCCTCGTGACGGCACGGTGTCCGGAAACCGAAGAGGCGCCAGCGGGTGGACGGCCGGAAGTCCGGTGCGCGACGCACCCTCCCGCGCGGGCGCGGTCACCTACCGCCGGGAGGACGCCGCCGTCCTCGCCCTCTTCGCGGACCTGGCCCGCACGGCGGGCTCGTGGTGGCCCGCCGAAGGCCGCTGCCTGATGGCGAACGCCCCGCCGAGGTGCACACCGAGCCCCCGCCCGGCGGCCGCGACCGCGGGCTGCGGCCGCACCACCCGACCGCCCCGGCCGTGCGCTACGCCGACGGCACGGCGTTGTACGCCCTCCACTCACGGCCACAGGGCGCGACCAGGGCCGACGTCCGGTTGCCGGTCCGGCGCCGGGGCGTGACGATGGCGAAGGGGTGAAATCAGTGAGAGACGAGGGGTCACAGAGACGAGGGGTCACAGAGACGAGGGGTTACAGACATGTCCCACCTTGAGCGGTTTCGCTATCACGTCGCCGACGACCCGCAGGCACGGGGAACTCCTCAGGGGCGCGCGTCGCTACGCGGAGTGAGCGCTCCCGAGTACGTCGAGGGCCGCCGGGAGTTCAATTCGGATGAGTCCGCCGCACGGTTCTATCTCGCCGAGAAGCTCGGGCAGGAGGAAGCGCCGGGGCTGCGCACCGCGGTGCGGGAGGACCGGCCCGAGCGGGTGCCCGATCTGGCGTTGCGCGAAGCGCGCCACCAGGCCGGTACCGGCACCACCCTGGTCCGCTTCGAGCAGACCCAGCAGGAGATCCCCGTCTTCGGCGCCGAGGCGCTGGTCGAGATCGACGAAGACCAGCGGCTGGTCTCGATGGACTGCCGGATCGGCGAGGTCACCGGCGTCAGCTCCGTGCCCGAACTGTCGGGTGAGGAGGCGCTGGATCGGGTGCGGGCGGCTACCGGGAGCACGGTCAACGCCCAGGAGCTGCCGCCGCCGACGCTGGCGTTCGTGAACCAGGCCGGCCACTGGCACCTGGCCTGGCATCTGCGCAACGTGCCGGCCCAACTGCCGCACATGCGCCGCGAAGAGGGCCAGCCCGGCCACGGCCTCGATCCGTCCCCGCGCGAGGACTTCCCGCTCACCGGCTACCTCGTCGACGCCTACTCCGGCGAGATCCTCCGCTCGTACGGCATGACCCCCACGATCGCGGTGCCCACCCGGCTGGAGGGAGACGACGAGATCAGCGTCCACCACCAGTTCCACGGCAGCCAGCAGGACGGCTCCTACCTGATGCACGACCGGTTGCAGCAGATCGCCACCTACGACCTGAAGCTCAACGACATCGAGGAGACGCCGCTGCCCGCCTCGGCGATCGGCTCGCCCAAGGCCGACTTCGGCACGGGACACCGGGCCGGCGTCTCGGCCCACGTCAATGCCGAGCGCGTGGAGAGCTTCTACCGCGACCAGCTGAACCGGGACGGCATCGACGACGCCGACATGAACCTGGTCTCGATGGTCAACTGCGTCTACCGGCGCCACGGCCCCGGGCCCGTGTGGCGCAACGCGGTCTGGTGGAACGGGCGCATGTGGTACGGCCAGGTCTCCGACGGATCCCGGCTGGTCAGCCTGGCGCGCCATCTCGACGTCATCGCGCACGAGCTGACCCACGGGGTGATCGAGACCTCCTGCAACCTCGTCTACCAGGACCAGTCCGGCGCTCTGAACGAGTCGCTGGCCGACACGATGGGCGTCATCATCGCCAACTGGTATCAGGCGAGCGACCGCAACGACGTGCGGACCTGGACCTGGAACATCGGGGAAGGTCTCGGATCCGGCGGTCTGCCGTTGCGCGACATGCGCGACCCCACCCGTACCGGCGATCCCGACCATATGCGCGACTACCTGAACACCCCGGCCGACAACGGTGGCGTGCACACCAACAGCAACATCCACAACAAGGCCATGTACCACCTGCTCACCTCGGTGAACGGAGCGGGCAGGCCCGTCCTCAAGGCCGAGGAGTGGGCGCTGCTGGTCTACCTCGCCCTGGTGCGGCTGCTGAGCCAGTCGGATTTCGCGGACATGCGCCAGGCGCTGCGGGACGTCACCAACACCTATCTCGCCGGGAACTCCGCCACGCGGGCCGTCACGCTGGCCACAATCGACGGCGCGTATCAGAAGATCGGCATCGCTTAGCGGACAGCGGATCGATTCCGGCGTCGGAGGGAGCTGCCTGCAGGCCCCAACCGCCAGTATGCCAACGACGGGGCCGTGGGGGGGGGTTCGCCCCCTGCGGCCCCGTGACCGATTGCGGTCTCTCAGAGGTTGACGCCGAAGTCCGAGGCGATGCCCGCCAGGCCCGAGGCGTACCCCTGGCCGACGGCGCGGAACTTCCACTCGGCGCCGTTGCGGTACAGCTCGCCGAAGACCATGGCGGTCTCGGTCGAGGCGTCCTCGCTCAGGTCGTAGCGGGCGATCTCCGCGCCGCCCGCCTGGTTGAGAACCCGGATGTAGGCGTTGCGCACCTGGCCGAAGTTCTGCTGGCGGTTCTCCGCCTCGTAGATGGAGGCGGAGAAGACGACCTTGTCGATGTCGGCCGGCAGGCCCGCGAGGTTGACGTTGATCTGCTCGTCGTCGCCCACGCCCTCGCCGGTGCGGTTGTCGCCGGTGTGGACGATCGTCTGGTCCGGCGTCTGCTTGTTGTTGAAGAAGATGAAGTGGGCGTCGGAGTACACCCTGCCGGAGGCGTTCACGGCGATGGCGCTGGCGTCGAGGTCGAAGTCGGTGCCGGTGGTGGTCCTGACGTCCCAGCCGAGACCGACGGTCACGGCGGTCAGACCCGGCGCCTCCTTGGTGAGCGAGACGTTCCCGCCCTTGGTCAGCGATACAGCCATGGAAAACCCTCCCGATGATGCGGTAACGAGCAGAACATGCGGTTGAAACAAGAACCTACGGCACCACGGAAGAGGCTCAGGCGGCGCCCTCCGGTTCCCGGTCCTCCCCGTCCTCCCGGTAGTACGGGTCGACGACCTCGCCCCGGCGCCGCGCCTCGTCGTAGGCGTACACCTCGCGGCCGGAGACGTAGACCCGCAGCGCGCGGCTCATCACGTCCAGCGGGTCGCCCGACCAGATCACGACGTCGCCGTCGAGACCGGGCCTCAGGGCCCCGACGCGGTCGTCGATGCCCATGATCTCGGCCGGGTTGAGGGTGATCGTGCGCAGCGCCTGCTCGCGCTCGAGCCCTTCCTTGACGCTGAGGGTGACCTGGTGCACCAGGAAGCTGACGGGCACCACGGGGTGGTCGGTGGTGATGGCCACCTTCACCCCGGCCCGCGTGAGGATCCCGGGGTTGGCCAGGGTGCGCTGCCGCACCTCCACCTTGGTGCGGGTGGTGAAGAGCGGGCCGGAGATCACCGGCACCTGGCGGCGGGCGATCTCGTCGGCCAGCAGGTGCGCCTCGGTGCCGTGGTTGATGACGATGCGGTAGCCGAACTCGTCGGCCAGCCGCAGCGCCGTGGCGATGTCGTCGGCGCGGTGGGTGTGCTGGCACCACGGCAGCTCGCCGTCCAGCACCCTGACCAGCACCTCCATGCCCGGGTCGCGCTCGAACGGCGCGCCCTCGTCGGCGGCGTGGTCGCGCTTGACCCGGTAGTCCTGGGCCTTGGCGAACGCGTCGCGGATGACCGCCGCGACGCCCTGCCGGGTGGAGGGGAGCTGCTTCTTGTCGCCGTAGACCCGCTTGGGGTTCTCGCCCAGCGCGCTCTTCACGCTCACCGGGTGCCGGATCAGCATCTCGTCGACGCTGCGGCCCCAGCACTTCACGGCGACGGTCTGCCCGCCTATCGGGTTGCCGGAGCCGGGCTTGACCACGGCGCTGGTGACGCCGCCCGCCAGCGCGTCGGCGAAGCCGAGGTCGGCGGGGTTGATGGCGTCGAGCGCCCGCATCCGCGCGCCGTTGGGGTTGGTCATCTCGTTGGTGTCCTGCCCGGCCCACCCCTCGGCCTCCTCGTGCACCCCGAGGTGCCCGTGCGCCTCGACGAACCCCGGCAGCACCCAGCGGCCCGCGGCGTCCACCGTCGGCACGCCCTCCGGCACGGCCACCTCGTCGTCGCGCCCCAGCGCGGTGATCTTCCCGTCGATGACCAGCACGGTGCCGCCGTCGATCGGCTCGGCGGCGATGGGTACGACGTATCCGGATCTGATCGCGATGTCCATGGCCGGCGAATCTATCGTGGGGTGGTGCTTAGCCATGAGAGCCACGAGACCCACGAGACCCACGCGCTCACCTACGACGACGTGAAGGCCGCCACCGGGCGCGTCGGGGGACGGGTGCGGCCCGTGACCCTGGCACAGGCGGGGCAACGGCTGTGGTTCGCGCTGGAGTTCCTCCAGCACAGCGGGTCCTTCAAGGCGCGCGGCGCGCTCAACTTCACGGCGGCGCGGACGCAGTCGTGCGCCGTACCGGACGCCGGGATCGCCATCGCCTCGGGCGGGAACGCCGGGCTGGCCTGCGCGTGGGCGGCGCGGGAGCACGGCGTACCGGCGACGGTCTTCGTGCCCGAGGCCGCGCCGGCGGTGAAGGTGGCGGCGCTGCGGGCGCTCGGCGCCGACGTGCGGCAGGTGGGCAGCGAGTACGCGGAGGCGGCTCAGGCGTGCGCGGCGTACGTGGCGGAGAGCGGGGCGCTGGCCTCCCACGCCTACGACCACCCGCTGATCGCCGCCGGGGCGGGCACGCTGCTGGAGGAGATCCACGCCGCGCGGCCGTCCGTCACCTCGGTCGTGGTGGCGGTGGGCGGCGGCGGGCTGTTCGCCGGGGTGGCGACGGCCGCGGCCGAGCACGGGGTGCGGGTGGTGGCGGTGGAGCCGGAGCACTGCCGCGCGCTGAACGCCGGGCTGGCGGCCGGGCGGCCGGTCGACGTGCCGGTGCGCTCGGTGGCAGCCGACTCGCTGGGCGCGCGCCGCGCCTCGGCGCACGCGGTGCGGCTGGCGGCGCGGCCGCACGTGCGGTCGGTGCTGGTCCCCGACGAGGCGATCGTCGCGGCGCGGCGCGCGCTGTGGCGCGACCACCGCGTCGCGGTCGAGCACGGCGCGGCGACGGCGCTGGCCGCGCTGCGGTGCGGGGCGTACGCCCCGGACCCCGACGAGGAGGTGTGCGTCGTGCTCTGCGGCGCGAACACGGACCCGGCGGACCTGGCGGTCTAGTGCCGCGTCAGCCAAGGTTTGCCCGTCAAGGAGCGGCGTCCGGTGCGGTGCAACGCAAGGCGCCGGATCGCCCTCGTGCTGGGCGCACTTGGGCAAACCGTACACCCTTGTAGGTTGGAAAGTCAGCAGGTCAGCGGGCATGGAAGTGCCCCGCCCCCGGTCGTGACCGGTCGGGGACGGGGCTGGTTGGTGGCGCTCGGGTGTCGGGGGTGGCTGCCCTGAGCGCCGCCGGTTCCCGTGTGGCCGGAGGGTGCGGGGACTCGTCCCCGGCCACGCGGGCGTCAGCGGGTCAGCCGGTGCCCTGATCGGCCCCGACGAGGTAGCCGCCGAGTGCGGCGACCACCATGAACGAGGTCAGCACGAGCGGCCCGGCGAATCTGCCCGCCCACGCCACGGCACGGTGCCACCAGGCGGCCCAGCGTCCGGGGGCGCGGTGTGTGGCGGGTGTCCGGTCGGCAGTGCTGACGCTCCGGGCCGGGGGTGTCGCTGCCGTGCCGTTTCCGTCCGGGGTGTGTGCGGCTTCCACGCGCCAGTGACGCTCCACGGTCATGAGGAACTGCCCGTGATTCGGCCCGTGTTCCTGGGTGTGGAGGATGGCCCAGCGCGCGACGGGATCGGGGTCGCTGTCCACGCGCCGGGATGCGGCGGGGCAGGTCATGCACTCGGCGAGATAGATCCCGTCCGGTGCTCCCTGCGCCCGTTCGGCAGTGAGCACCAGGTCGTTGCCTCTCAGGATGGTTCGCGTCACTGCCACGCCCCCGGCTCGACCTTGTACGGGCGGGTGATGTGCTCGCGGTAGCGGACGTGCCCAGGGTTGTTCCTCAGGTGTGCCAGCGCCCAGGTGGCTCCGGCGTCGGCGTTGCCGGACACTCCGCATCGCGCGTCGCACGTCACACACTGCATGACGAACGTGATGGGCTCGGCGTCAGGGCCGGTGTCCGGCATGATCGTGTGATCGCGAAACCGGTAGCTGGCGCGGCTCATGACCGACCCCCGCCCATCGTGGCGTCCCCGCTGACCCGATCGGCGCCGCCCCCGGGCACGGCACGGGCCGGGCGCGTGACTTCCTCGCACGCCGCGCTCAATGCCCGCCCTATGGCGCACCGCGCGCCGCGCCTGCACGTCCGGCACTCGGCCACATGGAGCCGATACGCCGCGCGAAGCTGCTCGATGTCCACCGGACGCGGGTACGCGGAGACCTCCGGCCGCACGTCTGCGGGGAGCGCTTCCCATTCCTGGCCCCCACCGAGCGGGCGGAGCATGACGTGCGGCCCGGCTTGGCCCATGTAGACGCCGACACGATCGCGCTTGCCGTCGCGCACCAGCGCGCCCACCGTGGGCGTGTCGGTGCTCACCGCGCGTCCCCCGGGGTGAGGGCCTGCGTGAGCCTCCGGGCCGTGTCGAGGTTGCAGCGCCCCAGCTCGATCAGCGGCCGGGCTTCCGGGCTGCCCATGTCGTGGCCGCGCAGCGACAAACGGTCGAGGTCCAGCGAGGGCAGCACAATGCCGTGCGCGTCCAGCGCCGCGCGGAGTTCGTTCAGCGCGTGGGCGGCCTCCTGGCGTGGTGTCGGTGGGGGAACCGGTTCGAGGTTCCTTGCTGCTGTTGTGTGAGACTCGGGCATGGTTGCCTGCTTCCTTCAGGTGATCCATGCCCCCGGGCCCGGTGCATCGGGTCGCGGGGGTCTTGCTGCCTTAGGCAACCGGCCTCTGTCGCGTAGCGGTACCGTGGCAAGAGCGACAGCTTTTAAGAGCTTTAAGCGCCTGGGGAGTTGAGGGCAGTGGGTGACCCAGAGCCGAACAGTGATCTCGAACGGCTGTACCGTGAGGCGGGCTGGACGCTCCGGCAGTTCGTCCAGGCGGTCAACCGGGTGGGCACCGAGCAGGGCACGCCGCTCAAGTACCGGGAGCCATCGGCGCATCAGTGGCTCGCGGGCCACATGCCGAAGAAGAACGTGCGGCCAGTAATCATCGAAGCCCTTTCCCGTAGGCTTGGCCGTCCGGTCTCGCATTCCGAGGCGGGATTCCCGACTCCTTCGGAGAGTTCTGCTGGCCGTCCGGCTACGGTCGAGGGGGTGATTGATCTCGGAAGGCAAGACATGGACCCGTCACGGCGCGGCGTTCTGGGGGTGAGTCTGTTTTCTGTCGCTGTGACCGTTCCCGATTGGCCTGATGTCGTCGGGCGTATGGAAGCGGCTCAGACCGGCCAGACTCAGCGCATAGGGATGTCTGAGGTCGATATGGTCATCGCGATGACTGAGCGAATCTCAGAGCTTGATGATCAGTTCGGCGGACGACATGCACGTCCCATGGCTGCGGCATTTCTCGTGAACACTGTGGCTCCTTATCTGCGCTGTGATGCTTCTGAGTCGGTGCGTCAAGCAATGATGTCGGCGGCCTCTGACCTCTGCTACCTGACCGGATACATGGCAGTAGATGAGGGAGTTCAAGGCCTCGCTCAGCAGTATTACTTGAAGGCACTAGAGCTTGCGGGGGCCGCGCAAGACCACCTGACTTACTGCACGACACTGCGAGGAATGAGCGTCCAAGCGGTCGATCTAGGGCACGGCCGAGAGGCTATGCGGCTAGCCGATGCTGCCGCTGCCGCATCCCCGCACGCCGGTCCGCGAATGCGCGCTTTCCTCGCCGGACAGCAGGCTCATGCTTCGGCTCAAATCGGCGACCGGAATAACGCGCTGATGTACCTCCGGGAAGCCGAGGTGGCCATGGAGAAGGCCGAGGCTAGAGAAAAGGCATTCGGGTCATACGATCCTGCGGCATTGAACTATCACACGAGCCAAGTTCGGTATGAACTGGGTGACATGAATGGTGCAGTCGAGGCGATGCAACGATCCGACAGGCTGCGATATGACGTGTACCGGCGGACCCGTGTGAAAGAACGCGCAATCCTCGCCGAGCGTCAACTTTCGATCGGCCATCTAGAAGCGGCGTGCGCCACATGGAATCTAGCTCTCGATGATTACCCACTAGTCCAGTCGGGGCGCGCCGATCAGAGGATTAAGACAATGTTCGGACTCATCCGTCCGTATCTCAACAATCACGCAGCTCGGGAGTTGTACGAACGCGCAAGACTCGTTACCCCCGCCTCACTCATGGCATGACGCAGGGAAAGCCACCGTATCGGTGCCCGTGAAGCGCTGGCACGGGGTGCGGTCGGTCAGCGCACGGCGCGGTCACCCTCCCGAGCCGTCACGGTGTGGATGGTGCAGCCGTGCTCATGCCGCAGGGGCGGAAGGAGTTCAGCTCATTGGTTACGGTGTCCGCCTGGCTACAGAGCCTTCAGCGACGGATACCAGCGTGCCGCAATGGGATGCCAATTCTCATCAGCCGGAGAAACCTCTGGGCTCGCGCCCCGTCGGAGCCTTGACTAGCTCTGGGCCCTCCGGTTGAGCCTGCGGCGTTGATCATGCGCTTTGGAACAGGTCCAGGCATGGCGTCACCCTCCCTTATAATTGCCGAGATGGTCGGATCGCTATGGGGGCCTGATGGATCAGGGTTTGGCTGCTGTACTGGGCGCGCTCGTGGGGGCTCTAGCAACCGCAGGGGGTGCGTACCTGCCCGCGAGGTCAGCGGAGCGCCTCCATAAGCGGCAAGCTCGGCGCGACGCCTACATGGTCTTTCTCCACGAAACAGAGATGATTTGTTCGCGACTGTGGCACGCGTCAAATGCCCTCTGCGATGAGGAGAATCAAGCAACATGGGATGCCGTCAAAGCTGATCGAGCGCTCACCGAAATGGAAGATGCACTGAATAACCTGGATCGCCATGCCGCCGGAATATCCCTAGAGGGACCAGAAAGCGTAATTGAAGAGACCGATAAGATCACCCTGATAGCGACCTCCGCGGTGGGGTTTACGCGCCTTGCCTGGAACGAGTACAAAGCGCACGGAAATCTCGTCCCCGATGATATAGCTAACGAGATTTTCCGCTCCCTCTCGGAAATAAATGCCGCCAAGCGCACCATTTCGCCGAGAATGCGCAAGCTTGTTTAGTGGCTTACATGCTCGCGACTCCAAAACCCGTACAAGGTCCGACCTGCTATACGCTTGCGGTCTTCCGGCCTTGATCACGGGCGTATCCGCCCAGGTCAGGAGCAAGGGTGCGCACATTGTGCGTACCCTTTGCGGCTCGGCAGGGCGGCGGTTATCCGGTCATCGGTGAGCTACTCGGGAATCATGCGCCGACCCGCTCCCCGGGCCACGCACCGCACCCACTCACCCTCGTCCGTGAGGTAGGGGACCGGCCGCTTGTTCTGCGTCATGGTCAGCCCCCCTCATACACGGGGTGGATCACGACCGCGCGCACGGCATCCGCACGCCACGACTTCCCCCGGCCCGTCGTGATGCCCTCCGCGTTGAACTTCCGCGCCACCCGCGCGCCGAGACGCCCTCGCTCACCTCCCGGAAGATGCGGCGGATGACATCCCACGGGGAGTAGTCCCGGCCCTTGACGCGCTTGGTGTCCGGCCTCAGCGTCCGGTCGGCATCCACCACAAGCCCGAACGGCGCACGGCCCAGCCAACGCCCCAGGTTGCGCTGCCTCTGCTTGGTGCTGCGGATGTTGTAGCTCAGCCGCAGGGAGTACTCCCGCGCGTCCTCCGCCCGCTGGATGATCCAGCGCCGGTCACGCTCGTTGGACGAGTCGAGCTGCTCTTAGTCGAAGATGACACGGGCCTTGCCCAGGATCGGGCCGATCGCGTCGATCCCCTTGCGGCTGAAGCGGTCCAGCGCGAAACACCACAGCGCCGGAACCTCCCCGTCAAGGACCGCCTTCATGGCGGCGTCGTACTTCGGGCGCTCCACGTCCGAGTAGGCGCACAGGTTCTCCTTCCACACCTTCCGCACCCGGTAGCCGTTCTGGTCCGCCCAGCGTCGGCCCCGCTGCTCCTGCGCCCGGAGCGACAGTGCGTGCTCCCCGTCGCGGACGATCTTCGACTTCCTGACCAGTAGGTCAACCTCCGGCCGGTCCCCGGCCGCCTGCGCTGCACGAGTCTTCATGCCCATGGCGGAGCGCATGGGTCGCCCGGTCACTGCCACAGCCACGGTCACCACGTCCCTGACCTGCGGGTATCGGCCCGCCTCCCGAGGCTCCCAGAGTGTTGGGAACGCCTGGGTGATTCGGCAACGCAGCGAGGTGCCGTGCCGGGCGTCGCGACGGGGCGAACCTTGGCTGACGCGGCACTGGGTCCCGGGCGTGCGCAGAGCCGCCGGTGGGAGACTGGCGTGCGTGGAGGTGCGCGTACTCGGGCCGCTCGAGGTCGTCGGTGAGCAGGGGCGGGCGCTCGCCGTCGGCGGCCCGCGCGTGCGGGCGTTGCTCACGCGGCTGGCGCTCCAGCCCGGCGCGAGCGTGCCCGCCGACGCGCTCGTCGACGGGCTGTGGGGCGACGCCGGCGACGCCCTCCCCTCCGACCAGGCGAACGCCCTCCAGTCGCTCGTCTCGCGGCTGCGCCGCGCCCTGCCCGACCCGGCCCTCGTCGTCTCCGGCCCCGGCGGCTACCGCCTGGCCGTCGACGCCGAGGACGTCGACGCCGTCCGCTTCGAGCGGCTGGCCCAGCGCGGGCGCCGCGCCCTCGCCGAGGAGCGCGACCCCGACGCCGCCGCGCGGCTGCTGCGCGAAGCCCTGACGCTCTGGCGCGGCCCGGCCCTCGCGGACGCGACCGCCGCCGGCGTCCCGTACGCCGCCGCCCCCGCCGCCCGGCTCGAAGGGCTGCGGCTCGCGGCCCGCGAGGATCTGTGCGAGGCGGAGCTGTCGGCCGGCCGGGCCCAGGCCGCGCTGCCCGACATCGAGGCTCTGGCCGCCGAGGAGCCGCTGCGGGAACGCCCGCTGGCCCTGCTGATGCGGGCCCGTTACGCCGCCGGCCGCCAGGCCGAGGCGCTGGCGGCGTACGAGGCGTTCCGGGCCCGGCTGGCCGACGAGCTCGGCGTCGACCCCTCCCCCGGGCTGCGCGAGCTGCACCTCGCCGTGCTGCGCGCCGACCCGGCCCTCGCAGTGAGCGCCCACGCGCGCACGCGCACGGGCAACCTGCGCGCGGCGCTGACCAGCTTCGTGGGCCGGGACGAGGAGCTGCGGCTGATCGCCAAGCGGCTGTCCGAGGGCAGGCTCGTCACGCTGACCGGGCCCGGCGGCGCGGGCAAGACGCGGCTGGCGACGACGGCCGCCGCCGGCGTCGCGGACGACTATCCGGGCGGGGTGTGGCTGGTGGAGCTGGCCTCGGTCGGAGACCCGGACGACGTGCCGCAGGCCGTGCTCGGCACGGTCTGCCCGGGCGTGGGCGGCGTAGGCGGCGTGGGCAGCGGCAGGCCGCTCGACCGCGGCCGGCCCTCCGCCACGCCCCGCGACGCGATGGGCCTGCTGGCCGAGGAGTTCCCGGACGCGCCGACGCTGCTGGTGCTCGACAACTGCGAGCACCTGATCGGGGCGGCCGCGCGGCTGGCCGAGCGGCTGCTGGGCGTCCGCCCGCGGCTGCGGGTGCTGGCGACCAGCCGCGAGCCGCTGGCCATCCTCGGCGAGGCGCTGTGCCCGGTGCCGCCGCTGGCCGTGCCCGGGCCTGGCGAGCCGGTCGCCTCGGCCGCGGCCGTGCGGCTCTTCACCGACCGCGCCGCCGCCGTGCGGCCCGGGTTCGCGGTGGGTGAGGAGAACGCCGAGGCGGTGGTGGAGATCTGCCGCCGGCTGGACGGGCTGCCGCTGGCGATCGAGCTGGCCGCGGCCCGGCTGCGCGCCCTGACGCCCGCGCAGCTCGCGGCCCGGCTGCACGACCGGTTCCGGCTGCTGACCGGCGGCAGCCGCACCGCCATGCCGCGCCACCAGACGCTGCGCGCGGTGGTGGCGTGGAGCTGGGAGCTGCTGACCGACGCCGAGCGCGACCTCGCGGAGCGCCTGGCAGTCTTCGCCGGGGGCGCCGGGGGCGCGACCCCGGCGAGCGTCGCGGGCGTCACCGGCGTGTCCGAGGACGAGGCGCTGGAGTTGCTGGCGTCGCTGGCGGACAAGTCGCTGCTGCACGCGGTGGACGACGGCGGCGGAGGCGGTGCGGCCGAGGAGCCGCGGTTCCGGATGCTGGAGACGCTGCGCGAGTACGGGCTCGAGCGGCTGGCCGAGCGGGGGCGGGTGAAGGAGGCGCGCGACGCGCACGCGGCGTACTTCGTGCGGCTGGCCGAGGCGGCCGAGCCGGAGCTGCGCGGGCCCGGGCAGCTCGTGTGGGTCGACCGGCTGATCGCCGAGCACGACAACCTGCTGGCCGCGCTGCACCACGCCGCCGGCGGCGGGGACGCCGTGGTGGCGATCCGGCTGGCCGCCGGGCTCGGCATGTTCTGGACGATGCGGGGCAACCACGCGGAGGCCGCGAACTGGCTGGAGATGGCGCTGGCGGCGCCGGGCGCGGAGCGGGCCCCGCGCCTGGCGCGGGTGCTGGCGACGGTCCACTTCGTGATGAACCGGCTGGTGTCGGGCGCCGTCGAGCAGGAGCGTATCCGTCCCATGATCGAGGCGGTGGGCGCGGAGACGGAGCGGCTCGCGGAGGACGATCCCGGCGTGGGCCACGCGGTCGTCGCGCTGATCCGGCCGGCCCTGGCGCTCTTCGACGACCGCCACGACCGGGGGATGGAGGAGGCGGCCCGCGCGCTGTCCGAACCCGGGCTCGACCCGTGGGCGCGGGCGATGCTGCGGCTGATGCGGGCCGCCATCCTGGAGAACGAGGGCGATCCGGTGGGCGAGCTGACGGAGCTGGAGGCGGCGGTCGCCGCCTTCCGGGAGGTGGGCGACCGGTGGGGGCTGGCGATGACGCTGACCCAGCTCGGCGAGCTGCACACGCGGCGGGGCGAGGCGGGCCCGGCCCTCGCCACGCTGGGCGAGGCGCGCCACCTGATGCAGGAGCTGCGCGCCGAGCCGGACCGCGACAGCCTGCGCATCCGGCTGGCGGTCATCAGGGCGGGTCAGGGCGACCCCAGGGGACGCGCGGAGCTGCTGGAGGTCGCGGACCTCGCGGACCGCAAGGGCCTGACGTTCCTGCGGGTGTCGACCCGTCTCGCCCTCGGCGACCTTGAGCGCCGGCGGGGCGACGCGGCCGAGGCCGCCCGCCACTACGCCGTGGCGCTGAGCAGCGTCGACGGCCACACGTGGGCCCAGCCGCAGCTGAACGCCCTGGTCCGCGCCTCGTCCAGCATGGTGGAGCCGGAGACGGGACGGGCCGCCGCCCTGCTGCGCGAGGCGCTGAACGCGGCGGTCGACGTGACGGACATGCCGGTGACCGCCGCCGTCGGCGTGGCCATCGCGGCGTTCCGCGCGGAGCGCGGCGCTCCCGCCGATCCGCTCGGTGATGCGGTCGCCGCCGGCGCCCTTGGCGCGGCGGCGGCGCTGCGCGGCATGGCCGGCGCCGGGCCGGACATCGAGCGGCTGACGGGGCTGCTGCGCAGGCGGCTCGGCGAGGCGGCGTACGCGGCGGCGTACGGTCGCGGCCTCGCGCTGAGCCGCGAGGCCGCGATCGAGGCGCTCCGGGCCGCGATCGGGCCGGGCTAGTCTCCCGCGTTTCCTCCCGCGTTCTCCTACGTCTTGCGGCGGTAGGCGCGGACCGCGAGCGGGAAGAAGACCGCGAAGATCGCGGCCGACCAGGCCAGGGTCTGGAGAACGGGGGTCGCGACGGGGCCGCCGGTCATCAGGCCGCGCGCCGCCGCCATCACGTCGGCGACCGGGTTGACCCCGACCCACCACTGGAGCCAGCCCGGCAGGGAGCCGGTGGGCGTGATCATGTTCGTGCCGAAGGTGAGCGGGAACATCGCCATGAACAGCACGCCCTGCACGCTGCCCGGTTCCCGCAGCACCACCCCCAGCAGCACCGAGCCCCAGGTGAGGGCGAAGGCGAAGAGCATCACCAGCAGGCACGCGGCGAGCGCCGAGAGCGGGTCGGTCCCGATCCGGAAGCCGAGCGCGTAGCCGAAGCCGAGCATCACGACGACGCAGACGACGTAGCGCACCATGTCGCCGAGGACCGAGCCGAGAAGGGGCGCGGCGCGGGCGATGGGCAGGCTGCGGAAGCGGTCGAAGACGCCCTTCTTGATGTCGGTGTTGAGGTTGACGCCGGTCTGCACGGAGGCGAACACGACGGTCTGCACCATGATCGCGGGCAGCAGGAACCGCAGGTAGGCGTCGGTGGAGCCGGAGATCGCGCCGCCGAGGAGGTAGAGGAACATCACGATGAAGATGACCGGCTGCAGCGTCACGTCGATGAGCTGCTCCGGCGTGCGCATCGTCTTGGTGAGGCTGCGGCGGGCGAGGGTCAGGCTGTGGGCCAGCACGCGGGCGCCCGCGGGGCGGGCGGGGGCCGCGTGAACGGTCGCGGTGGTCATGTGGCTGACGCCTCCTTCGCTGTGGGGTTGGGGACGGGGCCGGGCTCCGCGCCGGGCCGTGGCTGCTCGGCGCCGCCGGAGGCGGCACCCGTGAGCGTGTAGAACACCTCGTCAAGACTGGGCAGCCGCAGCGACAGCTCCATCACGGCGATGCCGTCGGCTGCGAGTCGCGCCACCACGGCGCCGAGCGCCGCGTCGCCGTCCACCGGCACCCTGACCACGCCCCGGCTGGGCTCGGCGGGCCGGCTTCCGGTGACCCGCTCCAGCACGGCGGCGGCCTCGGGGAGGCGGGCCGGGTCGAGCGGGCGTACCTGGAGGCTCTGGCCGCCGACGACGGCCTTCAGCTCGTGCGGCGTGCCGTGGGCGATGACCGTCCCGTGGTTCATGACGACGATCTCGTCGGCGAGGGCGTCGGCCTCCTCCAGGTACTGGGTGGTGAGCAGGACCGTCACGCCGGCCTCGGCCTGCTCGCGGACCATGCCCCACACGTCGTCGCGCTTGGCGGGGTCGAGCCCGGTGGTGGGCTCGTCGAGGTAGACCACCTCGGGGTGGGCGACGAGGCTGGCGGCCAGGTCCAGGCGGCGGCGCATGCCGCCGGAGTAGGTCGAGGCGCGGCGCCCGGCGGCCTCGGTGAGGTCGAAGCGCTCCAGCAGCTCCGCCGCGCGCGCCCGGGCGGCGGCGCGCGGCAGGTCGAGAAGGCGGCCGATCATCACCAGGTTCTCGGTGCCGGTCAGGTCCTCGTCCACCGAGGCGTACTGGCCGGTGAGCCCGATGCGGCGGCGCACCTCCTCGGGCTGCCGCGCCACGTCGTACCCGGCGACGCGGGCGGTGCCGGCGTCGGGGCGCAGCAGTGTGGCGAGGATGCGCACGGCGGTGGTCTTGCCCGCCCCATTGGGTCCCAGCATGCCGAGCACGGTGCCGGGCCGGGCGGCCAGATCGACACCGGCCAGCGCGGTGGTCTCGCCGAAGCGCTTGACCAGGCCCTCGGCCTGGAATGCGTACGCCTTGGCTGTCACGGCTCGGGGCCTCCTTCCTGTCCTTGGGTTCGTGTCGCTCGCTCGTGAGGAGCGGCGGTGACAGGAGTCAGGCTGCCGGGGCGTGCTGTCAGCCAGCGCACAGTGCGCTGTCAGCCGCTGTCAGCCGCTGTCGGCCTCTGGCGCGGCCGCCGGTGTCGGCGCAGTCGGGCCGAGGGCGCAGGCGTGCCAGTCGACGTGCTGGCCGTGGAAGCGGGCGAGCGTGACCGGCCCGGCGACCTGATCCACGTGGACGTCAACATGCCCGCACGCCAGGGGCGGCGGGCGCGTCGGCACGCTCCGGGAAGCTCCCGAAAGGGGGTCGGCTGTCCCCAACCCCCCTGAGAGCCGCCCCTCAGAACACCGCCTCGGCCTCGTCCATGCGGTTCTGCGGGACGTGCTTGAGCTCCATTGTCGCCGTCGCGAGCGGCGTCATCACGATCTCCGTGCCGCGCAGCGCCGTCATCATGCCGAACTCCGAGCGGTGGGCGGCCTCCACCGCGTGCCAGCCGAAGCGCGTGGCGAGCACCCTGTCGTACGCCGAGGGCGTCCCGCCGCGCTGGATGTGGCCGAGGATGACCGGGCGGGCCTCCTTGCCGAGGCGCTTCTCCAGCTCGCCCGCCAGCCGGTTGCCGATGCCCGCGAAGCGCTCGTGGCCGTACTGGTCGATCTCGCCGCGCTCGTACGGCATGGAGCCCTCGGCCGGGCGCGCGCCCTCGGCCACGCAGATCACCGCGAACTTCTTGCCGCGCGCGAACCGGTCCTCGACCATCTTGCAGAGATCGTCGAGCTGGAAGGGCCGCTCGGGGACGCAGATGCCGTGGGCGCCGCCCGCCATGCCCGCCTCCAGGGCGATCCAGCCGGTGTGCCGCCCCATCACCTCGACAACCATCACGCGCTGGTGCGACTCGGCGGTGGTCTTCAGCCGGTCGATCGCCTCGGTGGCCACGCCGACCGCCGTGTCGAAGCCGAAGGTGCGGTCGGTGGCGGAGATGTCATTGTCGATCGTCTTGGGGACGCCGACCACGGGGATCCCCGCGTCGGCGAGCATCCGGGCGGCGGTCAGGGTGCCCTCGCCGCCGATCGGGATGAGCGCGTCGAGGCCGAGCTTGCGCTGCAGCGCCTCGCCGGTCTCGCACGCCTCGGCCAGCCGGTTGCGCTCCAGCCGGCTGGAGCCCAGGATCGTGCCGCCGCGCGCCAGGATGCCGCTCACCGCGTTGATGTCGAGCTCGCGGTAGCGGCCGTCGAGCAGGCCCTTGAAACCGTCCTCGAAGCCGATCACCTTGTCGCCGCGGTCCACCACGGCGCGGTGCACGACCGACCTGATGACGGCGTTCAGGCCGGGGCAGTCACCGCCTGCCGTGAGTACGCCAATACGCATGGGGTTGCTCTCCTGCTCACTCTGGCGACGTACGAGCCGCCGGAATTGTTTCACGAGCGGGCGTCGCATTCGAACGGCGCTCGCGAACCTCTTTCGCGCCCCCGCGGGGGGTGTGAGCGGGGGCCCTCGGCGGATGTCGGCGGCGGTCGGTACCGTCGAAGCCGTCGGTGACGGGGCTCAGGAGCGGCGGCATGGTGGCCATGCTGCCCCGGGCCCCTTGATCCGAGCTTGCCACGCGGGCAACCGAAGAGGACGTGACAGTGACGCGCAGTGTGTATGTGGCCGGAATCGGCCGGGGGGACGGGCGCCAGGTCGTCGAGCTGGGCGTGATGGAGCTGCTGACGCGGCAAGTGGACCGGGTGGGCGTGTACCGGCCCTTGGTGCACGAGGGGCCGGACCAGGTGCTCGGCCTGCTGCGGGCGCGGTACCGGCTGGCGCAGCCGCCGGGCAGCGCCCACGGCATGAGCTACGCCGAGGCCGCCGCGCTGCTGGCCGAGCGGGGCACGGACGAGCTGGTGACGCGGCTGGTGGACCGCTTCCACGAGGTGGCGCGGGCGTACGAGGCGGTGCTGGTGCTGGGCACGGACTACGCCGACACGCAGCTTCCGGCCGAGCTGTCGCTCAACGCCCGGCTGGCGAACGAGTTCGGCGCGTCCGTCCTCCCGGTGGTGGGCGGCGCGGGCCAGAGCGCCGAGTCGGTCGCGGCCGAGGTGCGCAACGCCCGCCGCGCGTACGCCTCGCTCGGCTGCGAGGTGATCGCCACGATCGCCAACCGCGTGGCCCCGGAGGAGAGGCCGCAGGCGGCCGCCCTGCTCGGTCCTGGCCGGACCGGCCAGGGCCACGCGGCCCCGGGCCTGCGGCCCGGTCCTGCGCCGGAGCGGGCTTCGGGTCCGGGACGGGGTCCGGCGCCGGGCGCCACGGCGGCCACCGGCGCGGAGACGACCGACGGCTCGTCCGGCGCGGGACCCCAGGGCACGCCGGACGACGCCGCGGCCGCGGGCGCGATTCCGGGCCAGGGGCCCGATCCCGATTCCGCGCCGGACGTGGCTCCCGGGTCGGCGCCCGAGCGGGGGCCGGGGCACGGCCCCGGCGGGGCAGGAGCGGCGGCGACCGAGGCCGCCGCCGAGCTCGCGTTCGTCGTGCCCGAGGACGCGGCGCTCAGCGCGCCGACCGTGGCGCAGATGGTCGAGGCGCTGGGCGCCGAGGCGCTGCTGGGCGACGGCGCGGGGCTGGCCCGGGACATCCGTGGGTTCGTCTTCGGCGGCGCCATGCTGCCGACCTTTCTCACCGCGCTCACCGACGGCTGTCTGGTGATCACGCCCGGGGACCGGGAGGACCTGGTGGTCGGGGCGCTGGCGGCGCACTCGGCCGGGGCGCCGCCGATCGCCGGGCTGCTGCTGACGCTGGGCCAGCGGCCGGGCCCGGAGACGATGGCGCTGGCCGCCCGCCTGGCCCCCGGCACGCCGGTGCTGTCGGTGGCCGGCGACTCCTTCTCCACCGCGACCGCCCTCTCCGGCCTGGAGGGCAGGCTGACGGCGGCCACGCCGCGCAAGGCGGAGATCGCGCTCGGCCTGTTCGAGCGGCACGTGGACACCGCCGCGCTCACCCGGCGGCTGTCGGTGGCCCGCGGCGACCGCGTCACGCCGATGATGTTCGAGCACGCGCTGATCGCGCGGGCCCGCGCCGGCCGGCGGCACGTCGTGCTGCCGGAGGGCACCGAGGAGCGGGTGCTGCGGGCGGCCGAGGTGCTGCTGCGGCGCGACGTGTGCGGGCTCACGCTGCTCGGCGAGGAGGACGCGGTCCGCAAGCGGGCCGCCGACCTGGGTCTGGATCTGGGCCTGGACCGGCCGGGCGGCGTGCGGATCGTGGACCCGCAGACCTCGCCGCTGCGGGAGACGTTCGCCGAGCGGTACGCCGCGCTGCGCGCCCACCGGGGCGTCACGCACGAGCTGGCCTACGACGTGGTCGCGGACGTGTCGTACTTCGGCACGCTGATGGTGGAGGGCGGGCTGGCCGACGGCATGGTCTCGGGCGCGGCGCACTCCACCGCCGCGACGATACGCCCGGCGTTCGAGGTCATCAGGACCAGGCCGGGTGCGTCCATCGTCTCCTCGGTGTTCTTCATGTGCCTGGCCGACCGGGTGCTCGTCTACGGCGACTGCGCGGTCAACCCGGACCCGAACGCCGAACAGCTCGCCGACATCGCGGTCCAGTCGGCCGCCACCGCCGCCCGCTTCGGCGTCGAGCCGCGCGTCGCGATGCTGTCGTACTCCACCGGCACCTCCGGCTCGGGCGCGGACGTGGACAAGGTGCGCGAGGCCACGGAGCTGGTGCGGCGGCTGCGGCCCGACCTCATGGTGGAGGGGCCGATCCAGTACGACGCGGCGGTCGAGCCGTCGGTGGCGGCGACGAAGCTGCCGTGTTCTCAGGTGGCCGGGCGGGCGAGCGTGCTGGTCTTCCCCGACCTGAACACCGGCAACAACACCTACAAGGCGGTGCAGCGCTCGGCGGGCGCGGTGGCGGTCGGCCCGGTGCTGCAGGGCCTGCGCAAGCCCGTCAACGACCTGTCGCGCGGCGCGCTGGTGCAGGACATCGTCAACACGGTCGCGATCACCGCGATCCAGGCACAGGACGTCGAGCAGGACGTCGAGAAGGAGACACGGTGACCGAAACGGTGACCGAGGCCGCGCGGGTGCTGGTGCTGAACTGCGGCTCGTCCTCGGTGAAGTACCAGATGCTGGACATGGCGGGCCCGGCGCGGCTGGCCACCGGACTGGTGGAGCGGATCGGCGAGGGCGCCTCGCGCCTGGTGCACACCCCGGAGGGCGGCGAGCGGCGGGAGCTCGAGGAGCGGGTGCCCGACCACGAGGCGGCACTCGCGGCGGCGGCGAAGGAACTGGCCGCCGACGGGCTGGGCCTGGACTCTCCCCCAGGCCCTGGGGGCCCGGGAGGTACCCCCACCGGGCTGGCCGCCATCGGGCACCGGGTGGTGCACGGCGGCCGCCGCTTCACCGAGCCGGTCCTCATCGACGACGGGGTGACGGCGGAGATCGAGCGGCTGGTGCCGCTGGCGCCGCTGCACAACCCGGGGGGCCTGACCGGCATCCGCACCGCGATGGCGCTGGCGCCGCACGTGCCGCAGGTCGCCGTCTTCGACACGGCGTTCCACGCCACCCTGCCGGAGCACGCCGCGCGGTACGCCATCGACGCCGCGACCGCCGAGGAGCACCGCGTCCGCCGGTACGGCTTCCACGGCACCTCGCACGCCTACGTCTCGCGGCGCACGGCCGCGCTGCTGGGCCGCGAGCCGTCGGAGGCGAACGTGATCGTGATGCACCTGGGCAACGGCGCCTCGGCGTCGGCGGTGGCCGGTGGCCGCTGCGTGGAGACCTCGATGGGGCTGACCCCGCTGGAGGGCCTGGTGATGGGCACCCGCTCCGGCGACGTGGACCCGGCGGTCGTCTTCCACCTGGCGCGGGTGGGCGGCATGTCCGTCGACGAGATCGACGCGCTGCTCAACCAGCGCTCCGGCCTGCTGGGGCTGTGCGGGGACAACGACATGCGCCAGGTGCTGCGCCGGCGGCGGGAGGGCGACGACGCGGCGCGGCTGGCGTTCGACGTCTACGTCCACCGCCTGAAGAAGTACGTGGGCGCCTACTGCGCGGTGCTGGGCCGGGTGGACGCCGTGGCGTTCACCGCGGGGGTCGGGGAGCACGCCGCCGAGGTGCGGGCGGCGGCGCTGACCGGGCTTGAGGGGTTCGGCATCGAGATCGACCCGGAGCGCAACGCGGCCCCGGGCCGGGACGCGCGGCTCATCTCCCCGGAGTACGCTCGAACTGCGGTCGCCGTGGTGCCCACGGACGAGGAACTGGAGATCGCCACACAGGCGTTCAGGCTCGTTCGCGGGGCCCCCGCCTGAATATTCCGGCTCGGAACAAACCGATAGGATCGCCCCCATGCGCCGTTCCAAGATCGTCTGCACGCTGGGCCCCGCCGTCGACTCCTTCGAGAAGCTCAAGAGCCTGATAGAGGCGGGCATGAACGTGGCCCGCTTCAACTTCAGCCATGGCACGCACGAGGAACACGAGGAGCGGTACAACCGCCTGCGTAAGGCCAGCGAGGACACCGGTCAGGCGGTCGGCGTGCTCGCCGACCTCCAGGGCCCGAAGATCCGGCTGGAGACCTTCGCGAACGGTCCTGTGGAGCTGAAGCGCGGCGACGAGTTCATCATCACCACCGAGGACGTGGAGGGCGACCGCAGCATCTGCGGCACCACGTACAAGGGCCTGCCCGGGGATGTCGCCAAGGGCGAGACGATCCTCATCAACGACGGCAACGTCTCGCTCCAGGTCACCGAGGTGGACGGCCCCCGGGTGCGCACCATCGTCATCGAGGGCGGCGTGATCTCCGACCACAAGGGCATCAACCTGCCCGGCGTCGCGGTCAACGTGCCGGCGCTGTCCGACAAGGACGTGGAGGACCTGGAGTTCGCGCTGCGGCTGGGCTGCGACATGGTGGCGCTGTCCTTCGTGCGCAACGCCCACGACGTGGTCGACGTGCACCGCGTGATGGACCGGGTCGGGCGGCGGGTTCCCGTCATCGCCAAGGTGGAGAAGCCGCAGGCGGTGGAGAACATGGACGAGGTCATCGCCGCCTTCGACGGCGTGATGGTGGCCCGCGGCGACCTGGCGGTGGAGTACCCGCTGGAGAAGGTCCCGATGGTGCAGAAGCAGCTCATCGAGAAGTGCCGCCGCAACGCCAAGCCGGTGATCGTCGCCACGCAGATGATGGAGTCGATGATCGAGAACTCGCGGCCGACGCGCGCCGAGGCGTCGGACGTGGCCAACGCCATCCTCGACGGCGCGGACGCGGTGATGCTCTCGGCGGAGTCCTCCGTCGGCCGGTACCCGATCGAGACGGTGAAGACCATGTCGAAGATCGTGGTGGCGGCGGAGCAGGACCTGCTGTCGCGGGGGCTGCAGCCGCTGGTGGCGGGGAAGAAGCCGCGCACCCAGGGCGGCTCGGTGGCGCGGGCGGCCGCCGAGATGGCGGACTTCCTCGACGCCAAGGCGCTGGTGGCGTTCACCAAGTCCGGGGACACCGCCCGGCGCCTGTCGCGCTACCGGGCGGTGCAGCCGATCATCGCCTTCACGACCGATCCGTCGACGCGCAATCAGCTGACGTTGACGTGGGGCGTGGAGACGTACGTGGTGCGGTACGCCAACCACACCGACGAGATGGTGGAGATCTGCGACGCCGAGGTGACGAAGCTGGGCCGCTTCGAGCCCGGCGACACGCTGATCATCACCGCCGGCTCGCCCCCCGGCGTTACCGGGACCACGAACATGGTCAGGGTGCACCACCTCGGCGGCCAGAGCGGCGTCTGATCACCGCGTCAACGGTCCGTGGGCGTGGGCCCGTCGTTGCTGATGTAGGAGTCCATGCCCGTCATCGTCAGCTCGCCGCCGAACTGGCCGGCCTGGATGACGAAGACGTCGGTGAAGTTGGCGATGGGCAGGTCGAGCGGCGGCTCGTGCTCGGGGTCGAAGGTGATGGGTATGAGCCCGAACAGGTTGCCCTGAAGCCGCTCGGTGTACAGGGTCACGGTGCCGTTGCGGAAGGTGGAGACCGACCCGGGCTGGGTGGCCACGTGGCGGCGTACGCCCCCCTGCCCGTCGACGATCTGATGCAGGTCGCCGATGTCGATCTCCTCGGCGGTGAACTTCAGCACCTGCTTCGTGGTCCCGTTCGCCGTGGTGACGTTGACCACCCCGTGGTAGTCCAGGCCGTAGAGGGTGAGAGACGAGGCTTCGAGATACCAGGGTTCGTTCGGCAGCACGAGGTCGGTCTCTTCGTCCACGCCTGGGACCTGCTTCTCCTCCGGACAGGGGAAGGGCTGCGCGCCGTCCTCGCCGACCGGCGGCAGCTGCGGTGACGCCGACGCCTCCGGGTCGGGCTGCTCCTGCTGCTCTTGTTCCTCCTGCTCCGGCTGCTCGGGCTGCTCCTGCTGGTCTCCGCTCTCCTGCGCGGCGTTGTCCTGCTCGCCGCCCTGAGTGCCCCCGGCGCCCTGCTCGTCCTGTGCCTCGTCCTCGGGGGAGGGCTGGGCGGGCTGCGCCGGCTCCTCGGTCTCCCCGGGCTGCTCCGGCTCGGTGGTCTCCCCGCCGTCGCCGGGGGTCAGCAGGTCGCCCAGCCCCTCGCCGATGTCTTCCAGGCCCTCGGTAACGCCGTCCAGCAGGCCGCCGGAGCCATCAGTCCCGTCGGCCGTCGCCTCGTCCTCCGCGGAGGCCTCGGGCTCGGGCTCGGGCTCGGACTGCCCGGACTCCTGCTCGCTCTCCTGCGCCTCCGGCCGCGGGGTCTCCTCGGGCGCGGGCGTCTGCCCGGAGCCCTCGGACTCGGACTCCTGGGCCCGGTCCGGCTCCGCCGACTCCGCGGACTCCTCGGCCTCCGACTCCCGCTCCGGCTGCTCTTGCTGCTGCTGTTGCTGGTCCTGCTGTTGCTGCTGCTCCCGCTCGGTCTGCTCCCGCTCCTCCTCCGCCTGCGCCGGATCGGGCATCTCCACGCAGGAGTCGCCCCGGAACGGGTTGTCCGGCTGCTGGTCGGCCTTGGCCAGCGGCGAGGTGAACCCCGTGCCCAGCAGCACCGCGGAGGGCATGGCCGCCAGCGCGACCGCCTTTCCCACCGGCATGTGCAGGCGTTGAAGCAGGGGCTTGCGCTTCGCCGCGTGCCTGCCCCGCGGGGCGGGCTGACCGTCCCCCTCGCCCTCCTCGGCGGATATTCCCCCGCTCATTGACCCGCTCGGCTCTTTACTCGGCACGGTGCCTCCCCTTCCCCGGAGTCGTCCCCTCTCCCGGTGTCGCTCCGGTGCCGCCGAAGCCGGCGAGCGCGCTGCCGGTACCGGGTGTCGCGGGGGGCGGATCGCCGCCCGCCGCGTCCTTGCGCTCCGCCGCCTGCGGGCCGGGTTGCCCCGGCACCCAGGCGACGCCCATGGCGCCGCCCACCAGCCCGAAGATGAAGCCCACCAGGAAGCCCCCGAAGTTGGAGACCACCAGCGAGACCAGGGCCAGCAGGATGGCCGCCACGCCCGCGAATATCCGTACCTGCGGCTGGAACCACATGACCAGTCCCAGCACCATCAGCAGCACCCCGATCACCAGCGAGCCCGCCCCCGCCGTGGTCGACATGCGGATGGTGAGATCGCCCAGGGTGACGTGCGCGTACGGGAAGTAGACGATGGGCAACCCGGCGATCATCGTGAACAGGCCCGCCCAGAACGGACGTCGCCATCTGAAGTAGCGGAACGCCAGGCGTGCCCGGGAGAGAAACGGGTCTCTCGTCAGGTCTTCGGTGGTGGTGCTCACGGCACGTACTCCCTGGTGGTGCTGGTGGCACGGATCGATGGCGGGGGCGGCACGCACCAGGCGGTGCGGCTCCTGGGGCAGAGGCGCCAGATTCCTCTGCCCCAGGCAGGGTTGTCGAACAGTCGGCTGAACGACCGTCAGAAGCACTCTTCCTTGCCGACGTGCAGATTCAGGCTGAGATCGCTCAGCTTGAAGGTGCCGGCCGAAGTGGCCCACGCGGTCTGCTCGATGTTCTGAAGCACCACCCTGTCGGACTGCTGGGCGAACGAGCCGGGAAGGTAGTCCCCGGTCGGGTCCGGCCCCTTGGTGGTGTCGTCCACGCTCACGCCGATGTCGATGTTGGTGAACACCGCCTGTGAGGCGTCGAGCTGAGCGACGTCGATGAAGAGGTTCTCGGCCTCGACCGGGTTGTCCGGATCGGTGCCGGCTCCCAGCTCCAGCGTGACGTCGCCGAGGAACGGTACCCCGGGGATGACCACCGACTGGCACAGGTTCTCGATCGTGGCGTTGTCGAACGCCGAGATCGAGACCGGCTCGGTGCCGTTACCCGAGGGCCTGACGATCGAGCCGTACTGAACGAATCCCTCGCCCGTCAGCCGGTCGGCCGTCACCTTGAACTCCTGGCCGGAGACGGCGAACGACGCGGCCAGCGCACCCTGGGCGAGGGCGAGACCTATGGCGGCCGTGGCGGCGACGCTCGGCACCATGACAAGCCCGAACCGTCCCCATCTGGTGCCGCCGCGAGCCTGTGACTCCATACTTTCCTCCTTCTCGGACGAACATCTCCGGCGCCCGGCCACCCGTTGGTCGGCGAGCTGCCTGAAGCCCGGAGAGGAGACGTGCTTCTATCCCCGGGCTGCACCCCGGCGACAGCCACGGGCCGCGTGAGCCGCGGCCTGACCGGATCCAGGCCCCGCATGGGACGGGCACCCCCCTGGGTCCGGAGCCGACGCGTGGCACGTCGGCTTGGCCGATCGTGGTGCATCTCACGTCACGGCACAAGGGGTTCGTTACTAGCCGGTAATTCCCGGATGTCAAGAGCGCATCATCAGCTGCCCACGCTGGCACGGAGAGTGATTCGGAAAGAGCGCCCCACATGGCGACCAATGGGGCGCAACATCCACGAAACCTTGACCCGTCACTGACACAACGTGACGGCCGCCGCGTTCATCACGTTTTGGTAAAGCAGGATGAACGCAGCCACCACGATCATTTGAGGCGTGCGAGGCCCCGGCGAGCGCCGTGGAGCGGGCGGTCACCGGGGCGTTCACCGGCGGGTCAGAACAGCACCCGGGCCAGCGCGCCCCGGGCCGCCGTCACGCGCGGGTCGTCGGCGCCGACCAGCTCGAAGAGCTCCAGCAGCCGCACCCGCGCGGCGTTCCGGTCCTCCCCCGCCGTGCGCTGCACGGCGCCCACCAGCCGCCCGAAGGCGTCCTCGACGTGCCCGCCGACCATGTCGAGGTCGGCGGCGGCGAGCTGCGCGGCCACGTCGTCGGGCCGCTCGGCCGCGGCCTTGCGGGTCACCTCCGGATCGGTCTCCTGCACCCGCCTCAGGAGCTGCGCCTGGCCCAGGCCCAGCTTGGCCTCGGCGTTGGCGGGCTCCTCGGCCAGCACGTTCTCGTACGCCTGGATCGCGCCGCCGAGGTCGCCGGCGTCGAGGGCGGCGTGGGCCGCGGCGAGCGTGGGGTCGGCGGGCGGCTCGGGGGCGGCGGCGGCGCGGCCCTCGCGGGCGGCGGCGGCCTGCTCGGGGTCGACGGGGGCGCCGACGATGCCGAACCGCTGCTCGGCCGCCTGGATGAGCTGGTCGAGGACCTGGCGCACCTGCGGCTCGGGGGCGGCGCCCTGGAAGAGCGGCAGCGCCTGCCCCGCGATCACGGCGAAGACGGCGGGGATGCCCTGCACGCCGAACTGTTGGAAGAGCATCTGGTTGGCGTCGACGTCGATCTTGGCGAGGACGAACTTGCCGGCGTACTCCTCGGCGAGCCGCTCCAGGATCGGGCTCAGCTGCTTGCAGGGCTGGCACCAGTCGGCCCAGAAGTCGATGACGACCGGCACCTCGGTGCTGCGCTGCAGCACCTCCTGTTCGAAGCCGGCCTCGTCGACGTCGATCACCAGCTGGACGTCCGAGCCTGCCGCCTGCGGCCCGCCGGCGCCTGCCTGGGCCGCCCGCTGGGCGCGGGCCTGCTCGGCCTTCTCCTTGGCCTCGGCGGCCGCCTTCACGGCGGAGAGGTCGACCGCTCCGCTAATGGACATGTTGCGTGGCTGCATGGGAACAGTCTCCCCCTTCCCGGCCCCGTTCCGTAACGCGGCAGGTTTCGTCCCCCGTCCCACGCCCTCTCAAACCCTGGGGAAGCCCCCCGGGGCCCCGGGGGGGCGGGGCTTCCGGGTCAGAAGCCCGGGGGCTCGGTGTAGGTGCCCCACTCCTCGCGCAGCGTGTCGCAGACCTCCCCGAGGGTGGCCTCGGCGCGCACCGCCGCGAGCATCGGCTCGATCATCCCGGCGTCGCCCCGCGCGGCCTCGCGCAGCGCCGCGAGCGCCGACCGCACCGCCGGCTCGTCACGCGCCGCGCGGCGCGCGGCCAGCGCGCGCGACTGCTCGCGCTCCACCTCGTGGCTCACGCGCAGGATCTCCAGGTCGCCGGTGACGGAGCCGGTGTGGCAGTTGACACCGACGATCTTCTTCTCGTCCTTCTCCAGGGCCTGCTGGTAGCGGAAGGCGGCCTCGGCGATCCGGCCCGTGAACCAGCCGTCCTCGATCCCCGCCAGCAGCCCGGAGGTGACGGGCCCGATGGGGTGGCCCCTGCCGTCCGGGATCGCCCGCCTGCCGCGTTCGATGATCTCCTCGAAGATCCTCTCCGCGTCGGCCTCGATGCGGTCGGTGAGCTGCTCGATGTACCACGCGCCGCCGAGCGGGTCGGCGACGTTGGTGACGCCGGTCTCCTCCATCAGCACCTGCTGGGTGCGCAGCGCGATCTCCGCGGCCCGCTCGCTGGGGAGGGCGAGGGTCTCGTCGAGGGCGTTGGTGTGGAGGGAGTTGGTGCCGCCGAGGATGGCGGCCAGCGCCTCGACGGCGGTGCGGACGACGTTGTTGTACGGCTGCTGCGCGGTCAGCGAGACGCCCGCGGTCTGGGTGTGGAAGCGCAGCCACTGCGCCCGCTCGCTGGTGGCGCCGTACACGTCGCGCAGCCACCGGGCCCAGATGCGGCGGGCGGCGCGGAACTTGGCGATCTCCTCGAAGAAGTCGATGTGGGCGTCGAAGAAGAACGACAGGCCGGGGGCGAACTCGTTGACGTCCAGGCCCCGGGAGAGGCCGAGCTCGACGTACCCGAAGCCGTCGGCGAGGGTGAACGCCAGCTCCTGCGCGGCGGTCGAGCCCGCCTCGCGGATGTGGTAGCCGGAGACGGAAAGCGGCTTGTAGGCGGGGATGCTGCGGGCGCAGTACGCCATGAGGTCGCCGATGAGGCGCAGGTGCGGCTCGGGCGAGAAGAGCCACTCCTTCTGCGCGATGTACTCCTTGAAGATGTCGGTCTGGAGCGTGCCGTTGAGCACGGCCGGGTCGACGCCCTGGCGTTCGGCGGCGACGAGGTACATGCAGAAGACCGGGACGGCCGGGCCGCTGATGGTCATCGAGGTGGTGACCTGGTCCAGGGGGATGCCGCGGAAGAGGATCTCCATGTCGGCGGCGGAGTCGACGGCCACGCCGCAGTGGCCGACCTCGCCGAGGGAGCGGGGGTCGTCGGAGTCGCGGCCCATGAGCGTCGGCATGTCGAAGGCGACGGACAGGCCGCCGCCGCCGTTGCGCAGGATCGTGCGGTAGCGCTCGTTGGTCTGCTCGGCGTTGCCGAAGCCGGCGAACTGCCGGATGGTCCAGGTGCGGCCTCGGTAGCCGGTCGGATACAGACCGCGAGTGAAGGGGAACTCGCCGGGCCAGCCGATCCGCTCGAAGCCCTCGTATCGGTCGGTGGGGCGGGGTCCGTACACGGGCTCGACGGGGTCGCCGGAGAGCGTGGTGAAGTCGGCGTCCCTGGTGTGGGCCGCGTCGTACCGGGCCTGCCAGCGTCGGCGGCCGGCTTCGATGGCGTCAGCGTCCATGCGAGCCAATTTACTTGGACGTCCAAGTAACGTCGAGCGCGACGGGCCGCGGGCTCGGGTTTTGTTCCCGCCATCCCCCTCTCCCGCCTCCGGGGAAGGAGAGGAGGGGACGGAGGGCGTGCCCGGCTACGCGCCGACGGGCTCCGCCGCGTCGCCGGCGAGCAGCGGCTGGACCTCGGCCGTGACGCGCCGCTCGACGAAGAACGCGGCCAGCGGAATCGTGCCGGAGACCAGGACCCACAGCAGCTTGCCGAAGGACCAGCGGGCCTTCTGGCCGAGGTCGAAGGCGAAGACGAGGTAGACCATGAAGAGCAGACCGTGGATCTGGGACACCACGAGCGTGACGTCCTCGCCGGTGTCGAATCCGTACTTGAAGACCATGCAGGTACACAGGACCAGCAGCATCACCGCGGTGACGTAGGCCAAGGTCCGGTACCGCGTGAGCACACTCCGCTTCATGGAAGCAGAGCCTATCCGGC
Organism: Streptomyces sp. 6N223; assembly: GCF_052246635.1. Classification (NCBI taxonomy): domain Bacteria; kingdom Bacillati; phylum Actinomycetota; class Actinomycetes; order Kitasatosporales; family Streptomycetaceae; genus Streptomyces; species Streptomyces sp. 6N223. Next base: position 96,249 of record NZ_JBQQCA010000017.1, read on the forward strand.
TATTCGGGGCGTTCCGCACCCGGGTCGGCCGCCCTCGGACGTCGTCGGGCGTCCTCAGTCGTCCTTGAAGTCCTGGGCGGCCACCCGCAGCGGGCGCAGGATGGCGAAGATCTCGCCGCACTCCTCGTCGTCGTACGCCGAGAGCCCGAACTTCATCGCCATCAGGTCCCGGGTCGCGGCATCGCAGACCCGGCGGCCCTCCTCGGTGATGGCGGCCAGCGTGCCCCGGCCGTCGTTGGGGTTGGGGCGCTTGGTGACCAGGCCGGACCTCACCAGTCGGTCCACGGTGTTGGTGACGGAGGTGGGGTGCACCATCAGCCGCTCGCCGATCTTCGACATGGGCAGCTCCCCCGCCCTGCTGAAGGTGAGGAGAACCAGCGCCTCGTAGCGGGCGAACGTCAGACCGTAGGGGCGAACCACCGCGTCCACCTCGGCCAGGAGTATCTGGTGCGCGCGCATGATGGACGTGATCGCGGCCATGGCGGGCGAGGGGCCCCAGCGACCCCGCCACAGCTCCTCGGCGCGGGCGATCGGGTCAAACGGAAGGCTGAGCGGTTTCGGCACGCCAGTGACCCTACCCGTAGGTTCGCCAACGGGACGGGCCTCGCGCAGCTCGGGCGGGAACGGGCAGGACTCGTCGTCGCATGCCGGGCCGCGCCCACTTTCACACGCTCTGTCATGACAGCATGACTCCATGTATGGCAGCGCCGTTCGTTCCGCCCCTCTGGCCTCTCTGGCCCGTCCCGTCGTCCTCGTCGTCGTGCTCGCCACCCTGGCCGCGGGCTGTGCCGGGTCGTCGGGCTCCGGGGGCGCCGCCGCGCCGGTGGCCTCTCACCCCGAGTTCTGGGTGGATCCCGACAGCCCGGCGGCCCGGCAGGTGAGGGAGTGGCGGGCTCAGGGGCGTACCGAGGACGCCGAGCTGCTGCGGCGGATCGCCGACCGGCCGGTGGCGCACTGGCCCTCCGGCGAGACGGACCCGGGCGAGCAGGTCGGGCCCGTGGCGGGGGCCGCCTCCGCGGCGGGCCGCACGGCGGTGCTGGTGGCGTACAACATCCCGCACCGGGACTGCGGCCAGTACTCGCAGGGCGGCGCGGCCGACGCGGAGGCGTACCGGGCGTGGATCGACTCCTTCGCCGCCGCGGTCGGCGCGGCCAAGGCGATCGTGATCCTGGAGCCGGACGCGGTGCCGCACACCGCCGACGGCTGCACGGCGCCCATGCACGTGGACGAGCGCTTCCGCCTGCTGTCGGAGGCGGTGGATCGGCTGACGCGCCAGCCCGGCACCCGGGTCTACCTCGACGCGGGGAACCCGAGCTGGATCGAGGACCCCGAGCGGCTGGCGGACGCGCTGCGGCGGTCGGGGATCGGGCGGGCCGACGGCTTCGCGCTGAACGTCGCGAACTTCCAGACGCTTGAGGAGAGCGCCGACTACGGGCGCCGGCTCTCGGAGCGCCTGGGCGGCGCGCACTTCGTCGTCGACACCAGCCGCAACGGTCTTGGTCCCTACGAGGGCGGCGGCGAGTCCTGGTGCAACCCGCCGGGCCGGGCGCTGGGCACGCCGCCCACCACCGACACCGGGGACCCGCTGATCGACGCCTACCTGTGGATCAAGCGGCCGGGAGAGTCCGACGGCGAGTGCCGGGGCGGGCCGGCGGCCGGCGAGTGGTGGCCGGAGTACGCCCTGGGGCTGGCGCGCCGGGCCGCCGGGTGAACGCCGTGCCCCGGGGGCACCCGATGCCCTAGGAGACCTAGGGCACCTAGGACACCTGGACCCAGACCGCCTCCGAGGGGGTGCCCTCGGCGTCGGTGACGAAGAGCATGTACCAGCCGGGCGGGACGAGCGAGGCGTCGTCGGGCACGGAGAGCGTCACCTCGCCGTCGCCGCGCTCGACCCGGAGCGCTGTGGAACGCTGCTCCACGTCGGTGGTGTGGGTGACGGCGCTGGGCCGCATCAGCCGGGCGGCGGCGATCCGCTCGGCGTCGTCGGTGGCGAAGCGGGCCTCGCCGCCGCGGGTGAGGCGGTCGGGGCCGCGGCCGAGGACCGGGCGGTTCTCGGCGCGCTCGCCCTGGAGGTAGGGCGGGGTGTAGATCTCCACCCGCTTCTCGAACTCGCCCATCGTGGTGTTGTCGCCGTCACTGAACAGTGGGTCGGAGCCGAAGGTCGCCACCCGGCCGTCGGGCAGCAGCAGCGCCTCGGAGTGGTAGTTGCGGCCCACGGTCGGGGCGGCGGCCGGGGTGAAGGCGTTGGCGGCGGGGTCGTAGAACTGCGCCTTGAGGATGTCGCTTTCGCCGCGGCCCCGGTAGTCCTCGGAGCCGCCGGTGGTGAAGACCGTGTCGTCGGGGAGGATCACGCTGCTGAGGTAGCGGGTGCCCTGCGGCAGCTCCGGGCCCTCGCGGTAGCGGGGGTTGTCCTCGGTCAGGTCGATGACGGCGGTGCGGGCGGTGGACTTGGGCGACTCGCCGACGCCGCCGCCGCCGAGGACCATGAACCGCTGGTCCTGGGCGGGGGGCAGCAGGAGGGAGGCGGAGGTCTCCAGCTGGTCGGCGCCGGTCAGGCCGCCGACGGGCGTGAAGGTGTTCTCCTCCAGGTCCCAGACGCCGGGGTCGCGGCCGGCGTCGGCCGGGCCGTAGCCGGCGTTGGATCCGGTGTAGAAGATCTTGCCGCCCTGGGTGAGGAAGAGCGCGGGGTAGGTGGGGAAGTAGCGCTCGGGGCCCTCGGACCAGGTCTTGGTCTTCGGGTCGTAGATCTCGTTGACGCCGGGGACGACTTCGCCGACCTCGTCGAGGCCGGAGACGGTCAGCACCCGGCCGTCGGGCAGCGCCGTGAGCGTCGGGTACCAGCGGGCCTCGTCCATCGGCTCCACCGGCACGTAGCGCTCGGCCTCGGCGTCGAACTCGTAGGCCACGTCGATGCCCTGGAAGTCCTGGTCGTCGAGGGTGAGCCGGCCCGCCATGCCGTAGAGATTGTCGGCCTGGTTGCCCTTCAGGCCGACGACGCGGTACTGGGCGGGCTCGGCGGCCACGCCGCGCTCGCCCTCGACCACGGCCGTGACGAAGACCCGGGCCTCGCTGGCGGTGACCGTGACCTCGCCGGTGTCGGGGTCGGTCTCCTTGGTGGCGCGCGGCACGGTGACGGCCGCCTCGGTGACGTACTCCTGGCCTTCGGGGGAACGCAGCCGGGTGCCCTTGGGGAGCCTGCGGCGGTTGTCGGGGTCCTCGTTCTTGATGCGCATCGATCCGCCGGCGTGGGTCACGGCGTCGCCGAGCACCTCGTAGCGGGCGGTTCCGCCGGCCACCAGCAGGCGGCCGCTGGGGAGCTGGGCGTGGCCCGCGCAGAACACGTCGTCGGGGGTGGGGACCGTGGTGAAGGTGTTCGTGGCCGGGTCCCACAGCACCGAGTCGAAGGTGCCGGCGTCGAAGGACTCCTGGTTGTTGCCGGAGCCGGCGATCAGCAGCACCTTGCCGGTGTGCAGGAGGGCGGCGTGGATCGCGCGCGTCTGGTACTCCTCCGGGACGTCCACGATCTCCCAGGAGCCGTAGCGCGCCTGGTACTCGGGCCGGGATATCCGGTACTCGTGGATCTTCTCCTCGGCGAAGCTGATGGCGGCGGGCACGTTGAGCCCTGCCAGCAGCAGGGTGGCGCCGGCGCCGAGGGCGGTCTTCTTCAGGCGCTTGCGGGGGCGGCGGCGCGGGGATGCCGTGGCTCTCATGGTTCAACTCCCTTCTGGCTACTGGCTCCAGGCAGTCGTGTCGGCCGGCAGGCCGGCAGCACTCGCGGCGGTCGTCGCGGCAGCCGGCGGCGGCATCGGGGGGATCGGCGGAACGGAGGGGATGGAGGGGACGGAGGAGACGGGCGGCATGGAGGGAATCGGCGGGATGGGGGGCGTGGCGGGGAAGGGCGGGACCGGGGGGTAGGGGGCGGCGTGGATTCGGCGGGGCGCTGCGCCCACGCCCGCCTGGCGCCCGCGCGGGGAGAGGGCCCTGGCGCGGCGCGGGGGGGCGCGGTGGCGGCCGCGGGCGTGGCGCGGCGCGGACGTGCGGCGGAGGGCGCGGTGAGGGGCGCGACGGGGGACGCGCGGCGCGCGGGCGGGCCGGGCGGTGACGGCGTTCCGCGCCTCGGCGGTCCGGGTGGCGCGCCGCCGGTGCGCGCTCAGGGCCCAGACCGCGAACGGGGCGAGCGAGACGGCCAGGGCCAGCAGCGCCCAGGTGCGCATGGCGACGTGCGTGTGGCCCAGCGCGAGCGAGGCGAGGAACGCGCCGCCCAGCAGCGCGGCCCAGCCGAGGTGGAGCCGGAAGGTGGCCGTCCGGTCGGGACTGGCCCTGCCTCCCTTGGGCGTGACGACGAAGCCGGAGCGGCGCCGCAGCACCGCGTCCAGCAGCGAGCGGGCGTAGACCGGCGCGCACATCGCCGACATCAGCATCCCGGCGGCGCCGGAGGAGCCGGCGGGCTCGTGCGGGGAGACGTTGTGGCGGCGGTTCCAGACGTACAGGCCGATCTGGAGGGCGGCGACGTCGCTGTAGAGCATCAGCCACGCGGAGGCGGCGACCTGGGTGCCGGAGGCGCCGAGGGTGAGGTAGAGGACGCAGCCCAGGACGCCCAGCAGCCAGGTGATGGCGGCCATGGGGTAGAACGCCAGCATGAGCCCGTAGCTGAAGCGCGGGCCGGGCTCGTGGCGGCGCGGGCCGCGCATGCACTGGCGCAGGATCGTCTCGTAGGTGCCGCGCGACCAGCGGAGCTGCTGGTTGAAGAAGTCGGTCCAGGAGGAGGGGCCTTCGCCGACGGCCAGCACGTCCGGGGTGTAGACCGAGCGCCAGCGGTTGCCGGTCGCGGGGTTGGTGGCGCGGTGCAGCTCGAAGCCGGTGGCCATGTCCTCGGTGACGGAGTCGGCCAGGCCGCCGACCGCGCGGATGGCGCTGACGCGGACGGCGTTGTTGGTGCCGACGAACATGGGGCAGCCGTAGCGGTTGCCGGCGCGCTGGATGAGGGCGTGGAAGAGGAACTGCTGGCTCTCGGCGGCCTTGGTGACGGCGCGGGTGTAGTTGCCGTAGACCTGCGGGCCGACGACGAAGGCGATGTCGGGGTCGCGGAAGTAGCCCAGCATCCGCTCCAGGTAGTCCGGCAGCGGCACGTGGTCGGTGTCCACGGAGGCGAAGAAGTCGTAGTCGTCGCCGTGGGCGTCGAGCCAGGCGTTGTAGTTGCCGTGCTTGGTGCGCGCCTTGAACGGGCCGCGGTGGCGGTTCCAGTGCGGGACGCCGCTGCGGGTGAAGTGCAGGGCGCCCAGCTCGGCGCAGAGCTCGCGGGCGGCCGGGTCGTCGCCCTCGTCCAGCAGCCACACGTCCAGCGGCCCGGTGTGGCGCACGCGGACGGCCGCCTGGAGGGTGGTCCGCACCATGCTCAGCGGCTCCTTGCCGGGCACGAAGGTGGTGAGGAAGGCGACCCGGGTGCCGGGCTCGGGGACGACGGGGACGGGGTCGCGGGCCATCAGCGTGGCGTGGGCCACGGAGACGATGTTGACCAGCCGGAAGAACTCGATGACGCCGATCGACAGCAGCATCGCGGTGTCGGCGGCCACCAGCCAGGCCGGGGCGCCGGAGCGCTCGGTCCAGTGGTCGGGCCAGACCAGCCAGAGCAGCAGCACGGCCGAGAGCAGCGGCGCCAGGACCATGAGGAGCGCGGCGCGGGCGGGGTGCGGCTCGTCCGCCAGCAGCGGGCGGTAGCGGACGCGGTAGCCGGGACCCGGCTCGGTCAGCGGCCCGGCGAGACGGCTGTACGTCTCGTAGTCGTAGCCACCCCGCCGCACGGCGCCCTCCTCAGACCGACAAAGCCGACATACCTCACCTCATGGGAGCAGTTGGGGATTGTCGAACCGGGAGGGCTAGGAGGGCTAAGACAGCGACCCGGGCGGCGGAACAGGAGGGCGGGCCGGGCGTTCCGCCGGGCCGTCCGCGTCTCAGGCGTTGACGACGCCCTCGCGGCGGGCGCGGGCGGCGATCACGGCGTCATCCTGGGAGCGGCGCAGCCGGCGCTCGGCGAAGAAGCCGCCGGTGGGGATCACGGACATGAGGAAGAACCAGGCGGCGGTCTTCAGCGGCCACCGGACGCGGTTCCAGGCGTCGAGCCAGAAGAGCACGTAGAGGATGAACAGCAGGCCGTGGATCATGCCCATCACCGGCACGGCGTCGAAGTCGGTGGTCCGCTTGAGCACGGAGCACAGCAGGAGCACCAGGAAGGAGACCGCCTCGGGGGCGGAGACCAGCCGAAGCCGCCGCAGGGCGCTCGCCGTCTTCAGGTCCATGGAAACGTCCTTCGCGATTGCGGATGCGTGGTTTGCGGATACGTGGTTTTGCGGATACGTGGTTGCGGTTGCGGATGCGGGTTGCCGTTTCCCGAGGGCCGCAGCGGCGGCCCTCGGCCTTGTGAAGGGATGCACAAGCCTTGCTATTGTCGCAGCTGTCCCGGCGATCGCCCCGGCCGGGTCGGGCGCTTGGTTAGAGTGCGAAGCATGGACACGGACACCGGCACGGACACGGGGACGGAGACGGGCTCGACCCCCACCCGCTGGCTGACCGGCGCGGAGCAGCTCGCCTGGCGCACGCACCTGGATGTCACGCGGCTCCTCACGCACCGGCTGGAGCGGGACCTGCAGCCCTTCGGGCTGACGATGAACGACTACGAGATCCTGGTCAACCTCTCCGAGTCCGAAGGCCACCGGATGCGGATGAGCGACCTCGCCGCCGCCACCCTGCAGTCCAAGAGCAGGCTCTCCCATCAGATCACCCGCATGGAGAGGGCCGAGCTGGTGCGCCGGGAGAACTGCGACTCCGACAAGCGCGGCCTGTACGCCGTGCTCACCGAGCACGGCTGGGCGACGATGCGGCGGGTGGCCCCGCACCACGTGGACTCCGTGCGCCGCCACTTCATCGACCTGCTGACGCCCGAGGGCCTGGCCGCCCTCCAGGAGTCCCTCGCACCGGTCGCCCGCCACCTGCGCGCCGAGCGCGGGCGGGCGTAACGCCCCCGCGGCCCGGCCGGGGCGCCAGGTGTATTGCCCTGGCGTTCGGATCTTCGCAGGCCCCTGGCTCCCTAGCCCCGCGCGCCGACGTCGCCGGCCTCGCCGGCGTCGTGCGCGGCGGGGAGCCGCAGGGCGAAGAGGGCGCCGCCCTCCGGGGAGGAGCCCACCGTGAGGGAACCCCCGTGGCGCGCCGCCACGTCGCGGGCGATGGCCAGGCCCAGTCCCGCGCCGCCCTCGTCGCGGCTGCGCGCGTCGTCGAGGCGCACGAAGCGCTCGAAGATCCGCTCGCGGTCCGCCTCCGGAACGCCCGCGCCGTCGTCGGCGACCTCCACGACCGCCTCCTCGCGCCCGCTCCCCCGCTCGCGGCGTACGGAGACGCGCACCGCCGAGGCCGCGTGCCGCTGGGCGTTGTCCAGCAGGTTGCCCAGGACGCGCCCGAGCTGGCCGCGCGAGCCGGAGACGGTGGCGTCGGCGAGCTCGGCGGCGCGCACCGGGACGCGGCCCTCGCCGCGCCGCGCGAGCTCGTCGGCGACGAGGCGGGCCAGGTCGACCGAGCCGGTCAGGGGGCGTTCCCCCGCGTCGAGCCGGGCCAGCAGCAGCAGGTCGGCTGCGAGGTCCTGCAGCCGCACGGTGTCCGCGACCGCGCCCGGGAGGTCGAGGAGTTCGGGGTGGGCGTCGCCGACCTCCAGCTGGGTCCGGAGCGAGGCGATGGGGCTGCGCAGTTCGTGCGAGGCGTCGGCGACGAAGCGGCGCTGGCGGGCGATGGACGCCTCCAGCGCGGCGAGCGTCTCGTTGGTGGTCCTGGCCAGGCGCCCGATCTCGTCGCGGGAGCCCGGCTGCGGCACCCGGCGCGACAGGTCCTCGGAGCGCATGATCGCGGCCATCTCCTGGCGGATGCCCTCGACGGGGCGCAGGGCGCGGCGGGTCACCAGCCAGGTGACGCCGGCGACGACGGCGAGCAGCAGGGGAAGGCCGACGAGCATCGAGGTGCGAACGCTGTCCACGGCGGCCTGCTCGACGTCGAGCGGGGCCCCGGCGTAGACGGTGACCCGCACGTTCTCGCGGGTGACGGCGGTCACGGAGGCGAAGCGGTACTCGCCCAGCTGCCCGTCGATCCGGGCCGTGCCCTCGCTGAAATCGGCTCCGCGTGCCACGTCCCCCGGCCCGAGCACCGCCTCCTCGGCGTCCTCCTGTGCCGCCTCGTCGTCGCTGTCGCTGTCGCTGTCTCCGGCGTCGGCGTCGTCGCTGTCGCTGCTGTCGTCGCTGTCGCCGTCGTCCTCGCTCGCGTCATCGTCATCGTCGTCCCCCTCGTCGTCCCCGCCGCCGGTGCCGCCGGTGCCGCCGGTGCCGTCCTCGGGCCGCTGCGGCGGCTTCTGGGCGTCCTGTGACTCCCCGCCGGGCGGCTGCTGCCACGGGGTGACGTCGCCGCTGCCGGTGCCGGTGATCGCCTCCAGGTCGTCGCTGACCGCACGCACCCGCCCCCGCCCGTCGAGCACCTGCACGGGCTCCTCGTCGCCGAGCCCCAGGTCGTCGAACGCCGTGCCCGTCGCGAGCTGCGCGGCGATCTCGCTCGCGCTGAGCTCCGCCCGCGTGTGTGCCTGCTCGTCGAGGTTGTCGCGCAGCATCAGCAGCATCAGCACCCCGGCCGCCACCAGGGCGGCGGCCACCACGGTCGTCGCTCCCACGGCCGCCCGCGCGCGGACGCTAGCCACGGCCGCCGCCGCCCGCCGCCACCAGCCGGTAACCGGCCCCGCGCACGGTGTCGATCAGGCCGGCGCCGAGCTTGCGGCGCAGCGCGCTGATGTACACCTCCACGATGTTGGGGTCGCCGTCGTAGGCGAAGTCCCAGCTGTGCTCGAGGATTTCGGCCTTGGAGACGACCTCCCCGGCCCGGGTGGCCAGGTGCTCCAGGACCGCGAACTCCTTGGCGGTCAGCGTGGTCTCCACCCCGGCGCGAACCACCCGGCGCGCGCCCCGGTCCACCACCAGGTCGCCGACGCGCAGCTCGGGCGAGGCGCCCCCGCTCCCCCGGCGCCGCAGCAGCGCGCGCACGCGGGCCACCAGCACGACGTACGAGAAGGGCTTGGTCAGGTAGTCGTCGGCCCCGGTGTCCAGCCCCTCCGCCTCGTCGTACTCCCCGTCCTTGGCGGTCAGCATCAGGATCGGCGTCTCGTCGCCGGCGGCGCGGAGGGCGGCGCAGACGCGGTAGCCGTTCATGCCCGGCAGCATGATGTCGAGGATGATCAGGTCGTAGGCGCCCTCGCTAGCGCGGTGCAGCCCGTCGGTCCCGGTGTGCACCACGTCGACGGCGAACCCCTCGGCCGTCAGCCCCTGGGCCAGCGACCGGGCCAGCCGGCGTTCGTCCTCCACGATCAGCACGCGCATGGAGCCAGCTTCGCAAATCCTTCCTGAAGTCCGTTTCAGGTTGCTTCAGGTCCCCTTCAGCAACGGTGCGTCATGGTCGATCCCGTTACGACGCAAGCGAAGAAAACGGGAGGAACTTCTCATGAAGCGCAATGTCATCATCGCCGTCGCCGCCGCGGCAGCTGTGGTCGGCGGCGGCACGCTGGCGGGCGCCGCGCTCGGCTCGGACGACGAGACGACGGGCCAGGGCGGGCGCACCGGGGAGTCCTCGTCCGCCATCGCGCCCGCCGCCAACGACATGGTGGTCGGCGGCGACGCATCCGACGACGCCGACGACGCCGACGACGCCAATGACCCCGATGACGCCGATGACGCCGATGACGCCCGCGAGCAGAACGACGGGGACGACGACGGCTCGCAGGCACCAGGGGCGGGCGCGGCCTTCGAGCAGGCCACGGAGACGGCCAGGACGGCGGTGCCCGGCGTGGTGACCGACGTCGAGTTCGACGGGAACGACGACGGGGGCCGGGCGGCCTGGGAGATCGGGCTGTGGGGCGAGGACGCGCAGTGGCACCGCGTCTGGGTCTCCGCGGACGGCACCGAGGTGCTCGACAGCCGCGCCTCCGCCACGGACGACGACGACCAGGACGACCGGGACGACCAGGACGCGGCGGCGCGGCTGCTGAACGACGACGGGGTGCCGATCGCCGAGGCGATCCGGCTCGCCGAGGACCACACCTCCGCCGCCTTCCGCGAGGCGGACCTGGACGACGGCCGCTGGCACGTCGAGCTGCGCGGCGACGACGGCACCGAGTACGAGCTGGAGATCGACCTGACCTCGGGAGAGATCGCGGGCGAGGAACAGGACAGCGACCAGGTCGACAACGCCGACGACGCCGATGACGCCGACGCCGACGCCGACGGCCACGACGCGCATGACGACCACGACGACCACGACGGGGACGACGACTGATCCCGCCGAGCGGGCGCGGGCGGGCCCGGAGAGGGGAGAAACCCCTCCCGGGCCCGCTCCTCATGGCTATACGATGGGGCGCATGTTTATAGAGGAGCGCTCGCCCGACGACCCCGAGCTCACCTGGCTGCTCCACGCCGCATACGCCGAACTCGTCGCCCGCTACGGCGCCCGCGGCCGGTCCGGCGTTCACCGCGAGGCCCGGTACCTGGTCGCCGTCGCCGACGGCGAGGCCGCCGGATGTGTCGCGCTCCAGCCGACGCCGGAGGACGCCGCGACCGGCGAGGTGAAGCGCATGTACGTCACCCCCGCCGCGCGCGGGCGCGGCGTGGCGCGCGCCCTGCTGCGGGCCGTGGAGGGCCTGGCCCGGGAGGTGGGCTACCGGCGGCTCCGCCTGGCCACCGGCCACAGGCAGCCGGCGGCCATCGCGCTGTACGAGTCCGCCGGTTACGCCCGCACCGCGCCGTACGGCCGCTACTCCGCCGAGGCGGGGCAGGTGCTGTGCTTCGCCAAGCCGCTGCCGCCCGTCCGCACCGCCAGCAGCCTCGCGCCCCTCGACCCCGTCGTCGCCGCTAGGAGTTCGTGACGCCGGCGACCAGTTCGTCCGCCGCCGCGTAGGGGTCGAGGGTCCCGGCCACGATCCGCTCCGCCAGCGCCTCCAGGCGCCGGTCGCCGTGCAGGTCGCCGATCCGCTCGCGCAACGCCGTGACCGCGATCGTCTCCACCTCGCGCGCCGCCCGCCCGGCCCGGCGCCTGGCGAGCTCGCCGCGTTCCTCCATCCAGGCCCGGTGCTTGTCCAGCGCCTGGACCACCTCGTCGATGCCCTCGCCCCGCGCCGCAACCGTCTTCACCACCGACGGCCGCCAGTCGCCGGGGCGGCGCGTCTCGCCGAGGCCCAGCATGTGGTTCAGCTCGCGGACGGTGACGTCGGCGCCCTCCCGGTCCGCCTTGTTGACCACGAAGACGTCGCCGATCTCCAGGATTCCGGCCTTGGCCGCCTGGATGCCGTCGCCCATTCCCGGCGCCAGCAGCACCACGGAGGTGTCGGCCTGCGCGGCGATCTCCACCTCCGACTGCCCGACGCCGACGGTCTCCACGAGGATCACCTCGCAGCCCGCCGCGTCCAGCACCCGCACGGCCTGCGGCGCTGACCAGGCCAGGCCGCCGAGGTGGCCCCGGGTGGCCATCGAGCGGATGTAGACGCCGGGGTCGGAGGCGTGCTCGCCCATCCGCACGCGGTCGCCGAGCAGCGCGCCGCCCGAGAAGGGCGAGGACGGGTCCACGGCGAGCACTCCGACGCGGCGGCCCGCCCGGCGGTAGGCGCCGACCAACGCCGATGTGGCGGTCGACTTGCCCACGCCGGGCGCGCCCGTCAGGCCGATGACGTAGGCGCCGCCGGTGTAGGGCGCGAGCGCGGCCATCACCTCGCGGAGCCGGGGCGAGGCGCCCTCCACGAGCGAGATCAGCCGGGCGACCGCCCGCGGCTGCCCCTCGCGGGCCCTGGCCACCAGTTCCGCTACTTCGGACACGTCCACCCCTTGGCGTTCGTCGTCGTACGTACGCTCATTCTGGCCCGCCCCGCCCGGCGAGTGCGCGGGCCGGCCCCTGCCGCCCTCCGCCCTTCGGGCGGCGACTGCCCACACCCCCGGATGGAGAGGCGCGGGTCGCCGGGATCGGAACCCCCGGCAGGGCCCGGCCGAGCCCTCAGGGGGGCCCGAGGCGGAACCCGGCAGGGCCCATGGCCAAGACCCGGCGGGCCCCGGGGCCGAATCCCCGGCAGAACCCGAGGCGAAACCCCCACCCCGGGCCCGGGGGCCATCCCTCACCACGCCCGGGGCCGAGCAGTGACAGGGCCTGGAGGAAACCCCACCGGGGCTTGCGGAGTGTTACCTCGGGGCTCGGCGCCGCGCCCCGGCGGGGCCGAGGACCCAGCCCACACCGACGCCCGAGGCCAGAGCCCTGCGCACGACTCCGGTCCGGACACACACCGGGCCGAGGACCGAGGACCGAGCCCCGGCAGGCCCGGGCCCGAACTCCCGGCAGGACCCTAGGCGGAACCGCCACCGGGCCCAGGCCGAATTCCCGGGCCGAAGGCCGGGCCCATCCCTCACCGGCGTCCGGGGCCGGCCGATACCCGCGCAGGAGCCGCGCCGGAACCCCCCACGCGGGTCCGGGGCGGAGCCCCGCGGCTCCGCCCCGGTGCCGGCGGCACGGCGCCGAAGGCGCCTCGTGCGGCTCATGCGCCTCGCGCCTACGCCGCCGGCACCCGCAGGGTCAGCGCGTCGCCCTGGCCGCCGCCGCCGCACAGGGCCGCGACCCCCGTGCCGCCGCCCCTGCGGCCCAGCTCCAGGGCCAGGTGCAGCACCAGCCGCGCGCCGGACATCCCGATCGGGTGGCCCAGGGCGATGGCCCCGCCGTTCACATTCACCCTTTCGGCGGTTACGCGGAGGTCCCTCATTGACTGGACCACGACCGACGCGAACGCCTCGTTGATCTCGATCAGGTCCAGGTCCGCGACCGCCAGCCCCGCCTTCCCCAGCGCGTGCTCGATCGCCCGGGAGGGCTGGGAGTGCAGGGAGTTGTCGGGCCCGGCGACGTTGCCGTGGGCGCCGATCTCGGCGAGCCACGTCAGGCCCAGCTCCTCGGCCTTCGCCCGCGACATGACGACGACCGCCGCCGCGCCGTCGGAGATCTGCGAGGCCGTGCCGGCCGTGATCGTGCCGGTGCCGTCCCGGCCGGGGAACGCCGGGCGCAGCCGGGCCAGCGACTCCTCGGTGGTCTCGGGGCGGATGCCCTCGTCCGCGTCGAACACCACCGGCTCGCCCTTGCGCTGCGGGACGGTCACGGGCGTGATCTCCGCGTCGAAGACGCCGTTCTTCCGGGCCGCGGCCGCCCGCTGGTGGGACGCGGCGGCGAACGCGTCCTGCTCGGCGCGCGTGATGCCGAGACGGGCGTTGTGCCGGTCCGTGGACTCGCCCATGGCGATGCCCTCGAACGAGTCGGTCAGGCCGTCGTACGCCATGGCGTCCAGCACCTCCACGGCCCCGTACCGGTAGCCTTCCCGCGCCTTCGGCAGCAGGTGGGGGGCGTTGGTCATGGACTCCTGGCCGCCGGCGACGACCACGTCGAACTCGCCGGCGCGGACCAGCTGGTCCGCCAGCGCGATCGCGTCAAGCCCGGAGAGGCACACCTTGTTCACCGTGAGCGCCGGGACGTTCATCGGGATGCCCGCCTTCACGGCGGCCTGGCGCGCCGGGACCTGGCCCGCCCCGGCCAGCAGGACCTGTCCCATGATCACGTACTGGACCTGCTCCCCGGTGATGCCCGCGCGCTCCAGGGCCGCCTTGATGGCGAAGCCGCCCAGCTCGGCGGCGGAGAACGGCCGCAGCGCCCCCAGCATCCGGCCCATCGGCGTGCGCGCTCCCGCGACGATCACCGATGGCCCGACTGGCGCAGCATCATTGCTCGCAGTCATGACAGAACTCCTCCGTGTAGGAGTGAACGAGGGTTTACCTCAATGTACTCAGAGTGACTAAAGCGGTCACTAAAGCTCACCTGTGACTCCGCGCACGTTGGTTGCGCGACGGGGCCAAAGCCTGTGAACTGGACGAATGTTGACGCGTATCGATCACATCGGCATCGCCTGCTTCGATCTGGACGCCACCGTCGCCTTCTACCGCGACACCTACGGGTTCGACGACGTGCACTTCGAGGTCAACGAGGAGCAGGGGGTGCGCGAGGCCATGCTCAGGATCAACGGTACCGACGACGGCGGTTCCGCGTACCTCCAGCTCATCGAGCCGATCCGGGAGGACTCCGCCGTCGCCAAGTGGATGGCCAAGAACGGCGAGGGCGTCCACCACATCGCCTTCGGGACCGCCGACGTGGACGGCGACGCCGAGGCCATCCGCGGCAAGGGCATCAGGGTGCTCTACGACACCCCCCGGCGCGGCTCCATGGGCTCGCGCATCACCTTCCTCCACCCCAAGGACTGCCACGGCGTGCTCACCGAACTCGTCACCGCCGCCACCTCCCACCAGCGGGAAGCCTCCGCCGACGCGCCCCCGGACGCGCCCCCCGGCGAGCCCTCCTCCGCCCCGTCGGCGTAACCATCAGGCCACTGACTCCGGCAGTGCCGCCCGGTAGAGTGGCCCAGCCGGGGCATGGGCATTCACCTCGTCCCGCGTTCGGCCGGTGATCCGTACGACCTGCGGAGGTGTTCGCCTCGCAGATCGCATCCGGATCAGCATGATCACGACCAGGGGACGGATGGGACCGCGCAGTGCCGGGCCACGACGCCTACCAGACTGACGACCACCTCTCGCGGCTCGAAGCCGAGATGGCTCGGCTGAAGAAGGAGCGCGACCGGGCGGTCGATCATGCCGACGACCTCGGCTACCAGGTCGAGGTGCTGCGGGCCAAGCTGCACGAGGCCCGACGCGCTCTGGCGCTGCGCCCCCTCTACGGGGACGCCCCCTCCCACGCCGAACAGATCCTGCGCTCCGCCCACATGCAGGCCGACCAGATGCGCTCGGAGGCCGAACGCGAGCTGCGGGAGGCCCGGGCGCGCTCCCAGCGGGTGCTGCAGGAGCAGTCCGAGCAGCGGGCCCGCATGGAGGCGGAGCTGCACGCCGAGGCGGCGGGGCGCCGCCGCCAGCTGGACGAGGAGCTCGCCCAGCGGCGTTCCACCGTCGAGTCCCACGTCAACGAGAACGTCGCCTGGGCCGAGCAGCTGCGCGCCCGCAGCGAGGCCCAGGCCCGCCGGCTGCTGGAGGACACCCGGACCGAGGCCGACCAGGCCCTCAGCCAGGCCAGGTCCGAGGCGCAGCGGCTGGCCGAGGAGACCCGGCAGCGGCTGGCCGAGGAGTCCGAGACCGCCCGGACCGAGGCCGACGAGCTGCTGCGCCGCGCCCGCGCCGACGCCGAGCGGCTGCTGAACGCCGCCTCCGCCCAGGCGCAGGAGGCCACCGAACACGCCGAGCGGCTGCGCACCTCCACAGCGCAGGAGACCGACGCCGGCCGGCGCGAGGCCGCGGGCCTGGTGCGCAAGGCCGAGGAGCGGATGGCCGAGGCGCAGGCCGAGCTGCGCGCCGCCCGCGAGGAGGCCCGGCGGCTGGTCGCCGAGGCCACCGCCGAGGCCGAGAAGCGCCGCACGGTCGCGGAGACGGAGTACGAGCAGCGCACCGCCACCGCCAAGGGCGAGATCGCCCGCATGGTCAGCCAGGCCACCCAGGACGCGGAGTCGCGCCGCGCCGAGGCCGAGCACGTGCTGGCCGAGGCCCGCGCGCAGGCCGAGCAGCTGCTGGCCGAGGCCGCCGAGGAGGCGCGGACCAAGTCGGCCGAGGAGTACGCCGCCCAGCTCGCCGACGCGGCCCGCACCGCCGAGGAGGTGCTGACCAAGGCGGCCAAGGACGCGCAGGCCACCACCAGGGCCGCGACCGAGGAGGCCGAGCGGCTGCGCGCCGAGGCCGAGGCGGAGGCCGACCGGCTGCGCGCCGAGGCGCACGACGTCGCCGAGCAGCTCAAGGGCGCCGCCAAGGACGACACCAAGGAGTACCGCGCCAAGACCGTCGAGCTCCAGGAGGAGGCGCGGCGGCTGCGCGGCGAGGCCGAGCAGCTGCGCGCGGAGGCGGTCGAGGAGGCCGAGCGGCTGCGCGCCGAGGCCCGCAGGGAGGCCGTCCAGCAGATCGAGCAGGCCGCGGCGAGCGCCGAGGAGCTCATCGCCCAGGCCAAGGCCGACGCGGAGGAGGCCCGGAACTCGGCGATCTCGGAGAGCGAGCGGGTTCGCACCGAGGCCATCGAGCGCGCCACCACCCTGCGCAACCAGGCCGAGCAGGCGCTGAAGAAGGCCCGCGCCGAGGCGGAGAAGGAGCGCTCCGACGCCGGTTCGCAGGCCGAGCGCACCACGAGGGAGGCCGAGGAGGCCGCCCGCCAGCTGCGGGCCGAGGCGCGCGAGGCGGCGCGGGCGGATCGCGAGGCGGCGACCGCGGAGCTGGAGCGGCTGCGCGAGGAGGCCGAACGCCGCGTCCTGCAGGCCGAGGAGGCGCTGGTCGAGGCCCGCGCCGAGGCCGACGGGCTGCGCAGCGACGCGAACGCCGAGATCGAGCGGCTGCGCGCCGAGGCCGCCGACCGCATCAGGTCGCTGACCGAGCAGGCCGAGCGGTCCGCGCTGGAGCTGCGCGAGGAGGCCACGGCCGACGCGGCCCGGGCCAGGACCGAGGGCGAGGAGCTGGCGGTGCGGGTGCGCGCCGAGGCCATCGCCGAGGGGGACCGGCTGCGCCAGGAGGCGCGGCAGGCCGCCGACGACGTGCGGGCCGAGGCGGCCGCCGCCGCGGAGCGGACGGCGAACGAGGCGGCGCAGGCGCTGGCGGCAGCGCAGGAGGAGGCGGCGCGGCTGCGCGCGGAGGGCAACGCCTTCCTGGCCGACGCCCGCGACGCCGCGCACCGGGAGCGCGCCACCGCGCGCGGGCAGGCCGAGGAGGTGCTGGCCGCCGCGCGGGCCCGGATGGACGAGGCGGAGCGGCGCGCCGAGACGCTGGTGGCCGCCGCCGAGCACAAGGCGCATCAGGTGCGCGACTCGGTGGCCGGGCTGCGGGAGGCGGCCGAGGCGGAGATCGCCACCCACCGCTCGGAGGCCGAGCGGGAGGCCGCCCGCGTGCTGCGGGAGTCGGCCGAGGAGAAGGAGGCCGCCTCGGCGCTGGCCGAGCGCACCGTCAAGGAGGCGATCGCCGAGGCCGAACGCATCCGCACCGCCGCCGAGGCCGAGGCCGAGCGCACCCGGTCCGAGGCCGACGAGCTCCAGGACACGGCGCGGCGCGAGGCGGCCCGCAAGCGGAGCGAGGCGGCGGCCCAGGCGGACGAGCTGATCGCGAAGGCGCAGGAGGAGGCGTTGCGCATCGCCGCCTCGGCCGAGGAGCAGTCCGACACCATGGTCGCCGCGGCCCGCAAGGAGGCCAACCGGATCGTCGCCGACGCGCAGGATGCCGGCAGCGAGATGGTGGAGAACTCCCGGGCCGACGCCAATCAGCTGCTGGACGAGGCCCGCCGGGACGCGGTCACGATCCGCTCCCGCGCCGAGGAGCTGCGCGTCCGCGTCGAGGCGGAGGTCGAGGAGCTGCACGACCGGGCGCGCCGCGAGTCGGCCGAGCAGGCCCGCACGGCCGGCGAGCGGGTCGACAAGCTGATGAAGGCCGCCGAGGAGCAGCGCGCCGAGGCCCGCGCCACCGCGGAGGCCATGGTGTCGGAGGCCAACGCCGAGGCCAGCAAGGTGCGTATCGCGGCCGTGAAGAAGGCCGAGGCGCTGCTGAAGGAGGCCGAGAAGCAGCGTTCCGAGGTGCTGCGGGAGGCGCAGCGGACGCGCACCGAGGCCGAGCGGGAGGCCAAGCGCGTGGTCGACGAGGGCCGGCGTGAGCTGGAGAAGCTGGCGCGGCGGCGGGAGGACATCAACGCCGAGATCTCCCGCGTGCAGGACGTGCTGGAGGCGCTGGAGTCGTTCGAGGCTCCGAAGCCGAAGTCCGGCGCCGCGGCCGGCGCGGGCGCCCCCGGCCCGCCGCGGCCTGGCGGCAAGTCCCCTCGGTCCTAGGCCAGGGCCTAAGGACCGTCAGGACCCCTACGGCGCCTGGCGGGCACCCGAACGGGCGGATCGCGCAGGAGAAGGCGAACATTCTCCACAGAGAATGGGGATCGGCTCGAAGACACGCCGGTTCGCCCCCTAGGATGATGCCTTCGAGGGCGTGGACCCGTCTGAGAAATCGAAGGCTGATCAAACGCTTAGGAGCTCGACCTCGAAGCGCTGAACGCCCAGGCCCAAGACCACTACTCACTCACCCGTCTGAATCGACAGGAACCCCATGAGCGACACTTCCTCCCCCTTCGGCTTCGAGCTCGTGCGGCGTGGCTACGACCGCGGGCAGGTGGACGACCGCATCTCCAAACTCGTTGCCGACCGCGACAGCGCACTGGCTCGCATCACCTCCCTCGAGAAGCGGATCGAGGAGCTGCACCTCGAGACGCAGAACGCCCAGGCCCAGGTCGCGGACGCCGAGCCCTCGTATGCCGGGCTCGGCGCCCGGGTCGAGAAGATCCTCCGCCTCGCCGAGGAGGAGGCCAAGGACCTGCGCGAGGAGGCCCGCCGGGCCGCCGAGCAGCACCGCGAGCTGGCCGAGGCCGCGGCCCAGCAGGTGCGCAACGACGCCGAGGCGTACGCCGCCGAGCGCAAGGCCAAGGCGGAAGACGAGGGCGTCCGCATCGTCGAGAAGGCCCAGGGCGAGGCGGCGGCGACGCTCGCCGAGGCCGACAAGGACGCCCTGGCCAAGCGCGAGGAGGCGGACTCCCTCTTCGAGGAGACCCGCGCCAAGGCCGCCCAGGCCGCGGCCGACTTCGAGACCAACCTCGCCAAGCGGCGCGAGCAGTCCGAGCGGGACCTCGCGTCCCGTCAGGCCAAGGCGGAGAAGCGGCTGGCGGAGATCGAGCACCGCGCCGAGCAGCTGCGCCTGGAGGCCGAGAAGCTGCGCACCGACGCCGAGCGCCGGGCCCGCCAGACCGTGGAGACCGCGCAGCGCCAGGCCGAGGACATCGTGGCCGACGCCAACGCCAAGGCCGACCGGATCCGCAGCGAGTCCGAGCGCGAGCTCGCCGCGCTGACCAACCGTCGCGACAGCATCAACGCCCAGCTGACCAACGTGCGCGAGATGCTCGCCACGCTGACGGGGGCGCAGGTCGCCGCCGCCTCCCTGGGCGCGGACGACGACGCCGACGAGGGCCTGTCCAAGGGCGTGCCCGCCCAGCAGTCCCGCTGACCTCCTTCGGCGATCCGCAGTTCCGTGAGAGGGCTGTGAGGTCGCGGGCCTGGGTCCTGGCGCCACTCCAACGGCGCAGGGGCCGCCGCTCCACCGGGCGGCGGCCCCTGCGCCGTTCTAGCGTCGATCCATGATCGAGCTGTCCGGGCTGACCAAGCGGTTCGGCGAGAAGACGGCCGTGGACCACCTCAGCTTCGCCGTCCGGCCGGGGGTGGTGACGGGCTTTCTCGGCCCCAACGGGGCGGGGAAGTCGACCACGATGCGGATGATCCTGGGCCTGGACCGGCCCAGCGGCGGCGAGGTCACGATCGACGGCCGCCGCTACGACGAGCTGCGCGACCCGCTGCGGAGCGTCGGCGCGCTGCTGGAGGCGCGGGCCGTGCACCCGGGGCGCACCGCCCGCAACCACCTGCTGTGCCTGGCGCAGAGCAACGGCATCCCCGAGCGGCGCATCGACGAGGTGCTGGACCTGGTGGGGCTCGCGGCCGTGGCCCGCAGGCGGCCCAAGGCGTTCTCGCTCGGCATGGGGCAGCGGCTCGGCATCGCCACCGCGCTGCTGGGCGACCCGAGGATCCTGATGTTCGACGAGCCGGTCAACGGGCTCGATCCCGAGGGCATCCACTGGATCCGCAACGTCATGAAGCGCCTGGCCGCCGACGGCCGCACGGTCTTCGTCTCCAGCCACCTGATGAGCGAGATGGCGCTGACCGCCGACCACCTGGTGGTGATCGGGCAGGGCAGGCTGCTGGCCGACACCTCCATGGAGCGGTTCATCCAGGAGAACGCCCACACCTTCGTGCGGGTCCGCGGCCCGGAGCCGGAGCGGCTCGCGGACGCCCTGGCAGCGGCCGGGCTGCCGCCGGAGCAGCGCGTGTGGCAGGGCGACGGCAGCCTGGAGGTCTCGGGCATGGGCGCCGACCGGATCGGCGAACTCGCCGCCGCCCACGGCGTGGTGCTGCACGAGCTGAGCCCGCAGCGGGCCTCGCTGGAGGAGGCGTTCATGCGCCTGACCCACGAGTCGGTGGAGTACCAGGCCCACGACGCCCCGCGGTGGGGAGGCTGAGCCATGGCCCTGGACGCCTCGCACACCGGGCGGGTGCTGCGCTCGGAGTGGACCAAGATCCGGTCCGTGCGGGCGACGGTGTGGACGCTGACCGCCGCCGTGGTGGTGACGGTGGCCATGGGCGTGCTGATCAGCCTCGTGGTGCGGCACACCTTCGCCGACCTCTCGCGCGAGGACCAACTGACCTTCGACCCCACCTTCACCAGCTTCGCGGGCACCTCGCTGGGCCAGCTCGCCATGATCGCCTTCGGGATCCTGGTGGTGTCGAACGAGTACAGCACGGGCATGATCCGCGCCTCGCTGGCGGCGGTGCCGCAGCGCGGCACGTTCATGGCCGCGAAGGTGTCGATCGCCACCGCCCTGGCGCTGGTGGTCGGGATGGCCACCAGCTTCCTGGCGTTCTTCCTCGGGCAGGCGATGCTCGGCCCCTACCGGACGTCGATCGGCGAAACCGGCGTGCTGCGCGCGGTCTTCGGCGGCGGCCTCTACATGGGGCTGATCGCGCTCTTCGCGATGGGCGTGACGTGGGCGCTGCGCAGCCCGATGCTGTCCTTCGGGGTGCTGATGCCGTTCTTCTTCCTGATCTCCAGCATCCTCGCCAACGTCGAGGCGACGAAGAAGGTCGGCGACTACCTGCCGGACGTGGCGGGCTCGCGGATCATGTCGGTGATCGACGACGGGCAGCGGCCCTACGGCCCGTGGGGCGGGCTGCTGATCATGGTCGCGTGGGTGGCGGCGGCGGTGCTGCTGGGGTACGCGGTGCTGAGGAGGCGCGACGCCTCATCGTGACCCGTGACATGGAACCGCCGCTCAGCCGATATGGTCTTAGGCCCGACGGGGGCGAGTTCCGGCCTGAGTGACCCGAGGCAGTGACGACGGCGGCTGGCCCCACCCATCGAGCAGGGGCAATCAAGGATGATCGAGGCAGTCGGCCTGACGAAGAGCTTCGGCTCCAAGACGGCCGTGTACAACCTGACGTTCCAGGTACAACCCGGAAAAGTCACCGGGTTCCTGGGGCCCAACGGCGCCGGGAAGTCCACGACCATGCGGATGATCCTCGGCCTGGACGCACCGAGCGCCGGCGCCGTCACCATCGGCGGCTACCCCTACCGGCAGCTGCCCAACGCGCCGCGTCAGGTCGGGGCGCTGCTCGACGCCAACGCCCGCCACGGCGGGCGCAACGCCCGCGCCCACCTGCTGTGCCTGGCGCAGCTCGCCGGCATCCCCGCCCGGCGGGTGGACGAGGTGCTGGGCGTCGTCGGCCTCCAGGACGTGGCGAAGAAGCGGTCCAAGGGCTTCTCGCTCGGCATGGGGCAGCGGCTGGGCATCGCGGCGGCGATGCTGGGCGACCCGCAGGTGCTGCTCTTCGACGAGCCGGTCAACGGCCTGGATCCCGAGGGCATCCTGTGGATCCGCAACTTCATGCGGCGGCTGGCGGCCGAGGGCCGCACGGTCTTCGTCTCCAGCCACCTGATGAGCGAGATGGCGCAGACCGCCGACCACCTGATCGTCATCGGCCGGGGCCAGCTGATGGCCGACATGCCGGTGCGGGAGTTCATCGCCCGCAACTCCACGGGCTTCGCGCGGGTGCGCACGCCCGAGGGCGAGCCGGGGCAGCGCGAGACCCTCATCAAGGAACTCGCGGCGGCGGGCGGCCAGGTGCAGCCCGAGCAGGACGGCGCGCTGAAGGTCGTCGGCCTGGAGCTGCCGCGCATCAGCGACCTCGCCCACGCGGCGGACGTGCGGCTGTGGGAGCTGTCGCCGCACACGGCGTCGCTGGAGGAGGCGTACATGCGGATGACGCAGGGCGCGGTCGACTTCCGCTCGACGGCGGACCAGCGCACCGGCCTCCAGCCGGCGGCGCCGGCGCCGGCGGCGGGCTACGCGGCCGGCCAGCCGGGGGGCTACGCGCCGCCCGGCGCCCCGGCGCAGCCCGGCCCGTCCGGCCCTGGCTGGGGCCCGGCCGGCGGGGCGGGGCAGCCCGGGGGTCAGCCGCAGGCGCCGGGAATGCCGGGCGCGGTGCCCGGTGCTCAGCCGCAGGCGCCGGGCTACGCCGGCGGCCAGGGCCCGGCGCCGGGCGGCGCGCCGGGTGCTCCGCCGCGGGATCCCGCCGCAGCCGACGCCGTGCCGTCCGCCCCGGGCCAGGCGCCCGGGGACGCGAGGCC